>JAJAYR010000119.1 GCA_026786155.1 Pyrinomonadaceae bacterium | reverse complement strand
TCAAATTGATGTTAGGAAACATCCTCAAAAACAAGTTGGATGAGCCGGAAATACTGATGGAAACTATCCATCAAAGACATCGAGTTCGGCAAAAGGACATTGTGCGACGAAGGCAGTTTTTAATCTGACAAAGTAGAATTAATTATATTATGGAAAAGTTCAGCATTATTTGTCCGTGCTGCGAAGCCGTTTTGACGATTGACGCGCAAACCGGAGCGATTCTGGCACACGAGGAAAAAGCAAAAAAACTCGGCTCGTTCGAGGATTTGCAGGGCGCACTCGGTAAACAAAAAGAGTTGCGCGAAAACATCTTCGCCCAAGAAATGTCGTCGCAAAAAGACCGCCAACGAATTTTGGAAGAAAAATTTCAAGAGGCTCTGAAACGCGCCGACACGGATTCGGGCGAACCGTTCAGAAATCCGTTGGACTTGGATTAAGAGTCTGGGAAGTCTAGAAAGTCTGGGAAGTCTAGAAAGTCTGGGAAGTCTAGAAAGTCTGGGAAGCCTTTAACCTATCGGGACTTTCTAGACTTCCCAGACTTCCCGGACTTTCCAGACTCAAAAAAGAAGTGGAAAAAAAAATTGCCTGTTACTGCCAAAGCTGCCGCGCGGCGAATAATCTCGGCGAAACGATTTGCCGGAAGTGCGGCACTCGCCTGTTGCTCGTCGTGTTCCCGCAGTCGCTGAAATACGATACGAATTACGTTCCGTCTTATTACGAAGACCATATTTTAGAACGAGTGTCCTTGCTGGAGCTGCGGCTCGCGCAGGCGACTGAACAACTGGCGATGGCTCTCGAATTTATCAGCCGCGAAGCCAAATCATTTCAGCGCGACCACACTCTGCTTCAGTCGTTTTTTGAAACGCTCGAAAAATTCAATCCCGATTTATCGGAAATGCTCAGTCAAAACACGCTCGAACTGCTCAACGAAAAAAAGGAAAAGCAGACGGCGAACAGCAAACGGGAAAAACTTCTGCACGAAATCTTCGCCGCGCACGATGCGAAACAAACGGAACTTTTCGCGCATCTGGTTAAAGAAGGAGTTAAACTTCTTGACGCGAAGGAAGAAAAACAGGCGTTTCTCAATCTCGAACGCGCCGCGCTTGTGTCGCCGAAAAATGTTCCGCTGCTCTGTTTCATCGCCGAACATCTTTTTCGCGCCGATAAATTTGATTCGGCAAAGAAGACTCTCGAACAAGCATTTGAGATTGAACCGCAGAATGCGAAGGTTTTATTGCTGCTCGGCGTGATTTACGGCGACGCGGCGGAAACCGAAAAAGCGCGAAAGCTGTTGAGCGTGCTGGTTTCCGCCGCTGATAAAACCTTTTGCGTCAATTATGTTTGGGGAATGCTGGCGGCGTTTGAAGCGAATTGGACGGAAAGTTTGGCGGCGTTCAAACAGGCTCTGGAAGATGCCGACGCGCCCGAAATTCATTATTTAATCGGCGCAGGTTATTTTCAAACCGGTAAGTTCGACGCGGCTCTGAACCATTTTCAAGCGGCGATTTCCCGCGACATCAAATACGCCGATGCGTGGTTTATGCAAAGCGTCATTTATGAGTTTGCGGGCAATGAAGAAAGCGCGAACAACGCCCGCGCCGCCGCGCTCGAATCAAGAGAAACGGGCGCCCAATGTATGGAATTCTTGAAAAAGAAAAACTTCCCAAAACTCGAAATCGCGCTGCCGTTTCAACATTTCAAACGGGAAAAAAATCACCTTTTAACCGGCGGCTCGCGCCGTTTGAGCCAATTTTTCCGTGAACGAATCTATCAAGCCATCGAATAAAATTTAGTGACCGACCAAGAAAAAATAATCGTCGCCCTCGATGTCGAAACCGCCAAAGAAGCGCGTGAAATAATCGCCGAACTGCGCGGCGAAGTCGGCGCGTTTAAAATCGGGCTGCAACTTTTTACGGCGGCGGGCGCATCTTTCGTTCGGGAAACGGTCGAAGCGGGCATTCGGGTTTTTTTGGACGTGAAATTTCACGACATTCCGAATACGACGGCGAAAGCGTCAATCGAAGTGGCGCGGCTCGGCGTTTGGATGTTTAATGTCCACGCGCTCGGCGGCGCGGAAATGATGCGGCGAACGGTTGAAACGGTCGGCGAAATTTGCGAAAGGGAAAATCTCCAAAAACCGAAAATTATCGGCGTAACGGTTTTGACCAGCGCAAATCAGGCGACTCTAAAGGAAGTCGGAATCGAAGCCGAAACGGACGCGCAGGTTTTGAAATTGGCGCAGCTAACGGCAAAGTGCGGTTTGGACGGCGTGGTCGCTTCGCCGCTGGAAACTGCGCTGATTCGCAAAAACGTGGAAAATAAAGATTTTTTAGTCATTACGCCCGGAATCAGAAGCCGAAAACTTGAAACTTTCGACGACCAAAGACGTGTAACGACGGCAAGCGAAGCGATTGCCGCGGGCGCGAATTATCTGGTCATCGGTCGCCCGATTGGGCAGGCGGAAAATCGAGTTTCAGCCGCGCGGCAAATTTTAGAAGAGATGGCAAACATCTGAAAATTTTAATGAGTCAAAGTAATATTCAAGCTGTTAACCTCAAACAAATCAACGCTTTCGTTCAAACTCACGCGCGATTGTTTTTACTTTTCGCCGCCTTCGCTTTGATTGGCGCGTTCGTTTTTCATAATTTACAAACCGCCTCCGCGCAGACTCAACCAAAAGTTCAAACATTGCCGCCGACACCATTTCGCATTGGCGAACGGCTGACTTATAACGTCTCCTTCGCCAATTTGAACAACGCCGCCTACGCCGAAACTTACGTTGTTTCGCGCGGCAGATTGGGCGACAAGGATGCGGTTGAACTGCGTTCAAAAATCAAAACTAACGAACTCGTCAGCGCGTTTTATTTAATTGACGAATCGCGCACGACCTATGCCGCGAGCGATTCGGGTTTGCCGCTGTATATTCGCAAAATGTCGAACGAAGGAGTTACGCCGAAGGAAACGGTCGGCAATTTCACCGTTAATCCGACGGCATATAACGACTTGCTGACCGTTATTTACCAAGCCCGAAACGCGGGCGGCAGCGGAAGTTTCAATTTTCAGGAAGACGATAAAATTTATAACGCCACATTTTTAAATACGGGCAAAAGCGAAAAATTTAAAAATGCGGCGGGCGAATTTGAAACGAGTGTTTCGACGGTTGAAAGCAATTTTTTAACTGAAAACGGCATTAAAAATCTCACCATAAATTTCAGCGCGGACGAAGCCCGAATTCCGGTTTTGATTCGATTCAAAACCGCGAAAGGCGTTTTTCGCGCCGAAATTGCCAGCATTCAAACTATCGAGCCGGAAAATTCCGCCGAACTGCCGCCGGTTGCCGCGCCGTCGCCGCGTCCGGTCGTTACGCCAAAACCAATCGTCACGCCGACACCGTATATCGAAAATCAACCGCTGCCGAAGGAATTGCCCTTCGAGTTGGGCGAAACTTTGGAATATCAAATTACCAACGGCGGGCAGTTAATCGGGTTAATCGCGCTGCAAGCTAAGGAACGCAAACAGTATTCGGGACAGGACAGTTTGCTTTTGACGGCGACGGTGACGGAAACTCAGCCGAATCAGCAGATTTTTAAATTGAACGATGCAATTCGGGCGCAGGTTAATCCCGAATCGCTCGCGCCGCAGCAAATCGAGTTGAAATTAAACGGCGCGTTGAGCGCGTTTAACCAGCAGGTTTTATTCGACCAGAGAACCGGCGCGGCGGTGAGCAATAACGGCAATCAGATGGAAATTCCCGTCGGGACGCACAGCATTTTATCGCTGGCTTACGCGATTCGCTCGTTCAATCTCAAGCCGAGCAAGGATTTGACGAATCCGGTCAACGACACGCGCGTCGCCGTTTTTCTCGACTCGAAAGACTACGTTTTCACGCTCCGACCGGCGACCGCCGATATTATCAATCTGCGCGGCGAAACGATTTCGGCACAGCTTATTTCAATCAACACGGGCAATCCGGCGATTGACCAATATAATTTACGTCTGTGGCTCGGCAACGACGAAAAACGTCTGCCGCTGCGCCTGTCGTTCGGAACTTATCGAGCCGACCTCGTTTCCGAAAAGCAAATCGCGCCGAAACAACCTTGATAAATGAGAAGTGAGAGATGAGAAATGAACGTCCGACTGCGATTCTCATATTTCATTTCTCATTTACTCGATAAATTCATTTGTTGAAATTGAAAATTGATTTCAATTAACTTACAATCAAATTCAATAAGACGATTGACCAAAAAATACTTTATCAAAATAATGAATCTAACCAATTTGCCAGTCGGCGCGACCGCCAAAGTTTTGACCGTCCACGGAAACAGTCCGATAACCAGGCGTTTGATGGAAATGGGCATCGTGCCGGGCGTGTCCGTTCGGGTGATTAAATCCGCGCCGTTCGGCGACCCTTTGGAAATCCGCGTGCGCGGCTATCATCTGGCGATGCGGAGAAACGAAGCGGACACGATTGAAGTGCAAAGTTTGGAAATTCCTCAATGAATCCGAAAGTCGCCGATCAAGTAATCCGGCAAACAACCAGACCAAACGGGCAAATCAACAATGCGGCTTTGGTAATTGCCCTGGCAGGCAACCCGAACGCGGGCAAGACGACGCTGTTCAACGCGCTGACGGGAATGCGCCAAAAGGTGGCGAATTATTCGGGCGTCACGGTCGAGCGCAAGGAAGGTTTCTGGAAATTGAACGACCGCACGGCGCGTTTGATTGACCTTCCGGGACTTTACAGCCTTGACGCGACTTCGATGGACGAGCAAATCGCCCGCGACGTTTTGACCGGCAAACTCGCCGATTTGCCAAAGCCCGACGCGATTATCGCCGTTATTGACGCGACCAATCTCGAACGTAATCTTTACCTTGTAACGCAGCTTCTCGAATACAAAATCCCGATTGTCATCGCGCTGACGATGGTTGACGTCGCCGAAAAACAAAGCCTCGAAATTGACACGAAAAAACTCGCCGAACTGCTTAAAATTCCGGTTGTCGAAGTCAAAGCGACGCAGAAAATCGGAGTCGAAGAACTCGCCGAAAAAGTTTTTGAGGCGGCAAATAATCAACCGTTTTCAACTAACCAAACATTTTCCGGCGCGGCTGGCGATTTGGATTTTATTCATCTCAGCCTTCAGGACGACGACGCGATCAACAAAAAAATCTTCGCCCGCTACAATTTTATTTCCGAAGTCTATCAGGAATCGGTCGTGCCGAAACGAACCGAACAACGCCACATCTCGGAAAAGATTGACCGCGTTTTGACGCATAAATTTTTCGGGCTGGCGATTTTAATCGGCGTTCTGCTGCTGGTCTTTCAGGCGATATTTTCGTGGGCGACATTGCCGATGGATTTGCTCGAAGCCGGATTCGGCGCGTTGGGCGATTTCACGCGGGCGAGTCTGCCCGAAGGCTTGCTGACCGATTTGCTGGTTGACGGCGTGATTGCCGGAGTCGGCGGCATTTTGATATTTCTGCCGCAGATTTTATTACTTTTTCTATTCATTTCGATTCTCGAAGACACGGGCTATATGGCTCGCGCCGCATTTCTGCTCGACAAGTTAATGAGCAAAGTCGGGCTTCACGGCAAAGCGTTTCTGCCGCTGATGTCGAGTTTCGCCTGCGCGATTCCGGGCATTATGGCGACGCGCACGATTGAAAGTCCGAAAGACCGTTTGGCGACGATAATGATTGCGCCGTTTATGTCGTGTTCGGCGCGGCTGCCGGTTTATGCACTAATGATTGCGACGTTTTTCGCCGGACAGACGTTTTTCGGCTTCATTTCGGTCGGCGCGGTTCTGATGCTGGCGATGTATTCGCTAGGCATTATTACGGCGGTCATCGTTGCGTTTATTCTGAAGAAAACGATTCTCAAATCGCCGCCGCCGCCGTTCGTAATGGAACTTCCGCCGTATCGTCTGCCGAATTTTCGGAGCGTCATTCAAAATATGCTGAACAACGGCTGGCAGTTTCTAAAACGCGCCGGAACGGTGATTTTAGCGATTTCGATTATTTTGTGGGCGTTGACGGCGTTCCCCCGGAGC
>JAJAYR010000118.1 GCA_026786155.1 Pyrinomonadaceae bacterium | reverse complement strand
TCGCCGACCGCGCCGTCGCCGCGCGTCGCGCCTGAAACTAAAACGCCGTTTTCGTAATGCAGCGCAACCGATAAACCGTCAATCTTTAATTCGGCAACATAATCGAATTCGCGCCCGTCCGCGAGTTTCCGACAGCGTTCGTCAAACGCCCGCAAATCTTCCAGATTGTATGAATTATCGAGCGACATCAGCGGAACGCGATGAACGAACGGCTTAAATCCTTCGGCGCGACCGCCGACGCGCTGCGTCGGCGAATCGGGCGTGATAAATTAGGGATTAGCGTCTTCGAGAGTTTTGAGTTCGACGAGCAGCGCGTCAAATTCCGCGTCGGCGATTTCCGGCGCGTTGTTTTGATAATAAAGCTCGCTGTGCCGGTTGATTTCGGCGCGAAGATTTTCGATTTGAATTTCGATGCTGTTTTCGGCGTGTTCAAAAAGATTCATATTTTCGGCAAGGATAAAATAAGCCGCAAGCCTTTATCAACCCGCTCCATTTTATTTGCCGACAAAACGCCGACAAAATCGCGCAGGACGCTTTCGTCTATCGTAAAAAGCTGCGAGATACTAACGACGGAATTTTTCGGCAAATTGGTTTGCCGTGCGGTCAATAAAACATTTCCTTCGGAATCGGCGAGTTTTAGATTGGTCGAAATGATGGCGATGACAACCGTATTTATTCGACTTCGATTAAATTTGTCCGACTGAATTATCAAAACCGGACGCGGAAAACCCGGACTCGAACCGACGGGTTCGAGCAAATTTGCCCACCAGATTTCGCCTCTCTCGACTACCATTCTTCGTTCGGCAGAGAAAGTGCCGCCATTTTCATAATCGCCGGGTCAATCTCCGCTCTTTGATTGCCGTAAAATTCGTTAAGTCGCGCCGTAACTTCATGGTCTTCATATTCTTCTGCCAGTTTTTCAACGCCCATTGCAAAGATTTTGCTGCGGGAAACCTTCAATTTTTTCGCCAATCGTTCGCTTAATTCAAAAACCTCATTCGGAACTGAAATTGCTGTTTTCATAATCGAAAGTATAACTTGAGTAATACCAAAGAATCAATTTTTGAATTATTCACGCACCTTACGCAGAAAGGTGAACTTTTTAAGTTTTTGAGAGTTTGAAAAGTTGCCACTAATGCTTTGAGATAAAGTTTTGCTTTCAAAGCCAAATGATTCTGCTTGGTCTTGATTTTCAATCTCTCCAGTTTAATGTAACCGCCCAAAGCGGCGAAAAAATGATTGGTGGGCGGCGGCGGCGACTTTTCCAAACTGATGTTTTGTTTTGTGGAAAATAAGCAAAAACTGGCTGATAATCTTAGAGAACTCGTCGAGCAAAGTGATTAATTATCAGCTAGTTACGCTTCTAAATTCGGTATAGCAACTTTTATATCGCTCAGTAATAAACAACATTGTCGGAGTTTGTCTGTATTTCTATTTTCGCAAAAACAAGCAAGAAGATTAGCCGCGAACCACCACCAAAGGAATTTTTTGCCTTTTTACTTTTGCCTTATTGCCCGCCCGTCATCAGCAAGCCGATTTCTTCTTTGTTCGCCGTTTTCGGGTTCACTTCGCCGACAAATTTCCCTTTAGAAATTACCAGCAATCGGTCAGCCAACGCCGTAACTTCTTCGAGTTCGGCGGAGACGAGTAAAATCGCCGTTCCCGCGTCGCGCAGGGCGATTAATTTGCGGTGAATAAATTCGATTGCGCCGATGTCCACGCCGCGCGTCGGCTGCGAAACGAGCAATAATTTGGGATTCAATTCAATTTCCCTGCCGATGATAAGTTTTTGCTGATTGCCGCCCGACAGCGATTTAGCGGTGAGTTGCGGATTCGGCGGGCGCACGTCGAAATTTTTGATAATTTCTTTCGTTCGCGCTTCAATCGCCGCCGCATTCAAAAATCCGCCAACCGTTACCGGCGGACGATAATGCACACCCAAAATAGAATTTTCTTCCAAATCCGAATCCAGCAGAAGTCCGCGCTTGTGGCGGTCTTCGGGAATATGCGCGATGCCCATTTCGGTTCGGCGGCGCACAGGAAGTTTGGAAATATCTTTGCCTAAAAGTTCGATTGTGCCGCTGTTTATCGGAATCAAACCCGCAATCGCTTCGATAAGTTCGGTTTGCCCGTTGCCTTCGATGCCCGCGATGCCGACGATTTCGCCCGCGCGGACATTGAACGAAACATTTTTTAACGCTTCGCCGTGTTTGCTTTTGACTGAAAGATTTTCGACGCTCAAAACCGCGTCTTGCGGATTCGCGTCGGTTTTTTCGACTCTTAATAAAACATCGCGCCCGACAATCATTCTGGCTAAATCTTTGGCGTTCGTTTCGCTCGTTTTAACATTGCCGACCGCTTTTCCGTCGCGCATTACGGTAACTTCATCGGAAATCGCCAAAACTTCTTCGAGTTTGTGCGTGATGATGACGATGGTTTTCCCCTGCTCGCGCATTTTACGCAAAATCCCGAAAAATTCTTCGACTTCCTGCGGCGTTAAAACAGCGGTCGGTTCGTCTAAAATCAAAAGATTCGCGTTGCGGTAAAGTGCCTTCAAAAGTTCGACACGCTGCTGTGCGCCGACGGAAATATCTTCGATTAACGCTTTCGGATTGACATCCAACCGCAATTCATTCGACAGCGCAAGAATATCTTTATTCGCCTTGTCTAAATCGAGATTCGCCGCGCCGCCCGTTTCCGCGCCCAAAATAATATTTTCGGCGACCGTCATCGTGTCAACCAACATAAAATGCTGATGCACCATCCCGATTCCCAAAGCAATCGCGTCGTGCGGATTTTTTATCGAAACAGGTTTCCCGTCAACTAAAATCTCGCCGCTGTCAGCCGTATAAAAACCATAAGCGATTCGCATCACGGTTGATTTCCCCGCGC
>JAJAYR010000117.1 GCA_026786155.1 Pyrinomonadaceae bacterium | reverse complement strand
GCTCGAAAGCGCGATTCCGTTTATTCCGCACATAATTTAACAATACTTCGGACAGTTTTTTGTTTGCTTGAAGTCCAATAAAATCAGGACTGCTCGAATGACCGAATTCTTTTTTCAACATTAAATCAATGTTAGGTGTTGAGCTAACATTGATTTAAATAGTCGCTTTCCTTATTTTTCAGTAAGTTAGCGAAAATTACTTGTCAAAAACTGTCCGAAGTATTGATTAACGGATTAGGTTTTTGTTTTTGATTTGTTTCAACAATTTCTTGTTAATCATTCCGGCAACGATGGATAATAATGCTACAAATAAAGAGCATCTTATAAATCCTAAGCCGCCATATTTTAAAAACACCCGCAGTTCATCAAAATTTATTTCGTAAAAATTTTCGCGCGGAAAAGTTACGAATAAATATATAAAGCTCAAAACCAAAAATAACTCGACAGTTACAAATGTAGAAAGAAATATGTGAGATAAAGATTCAGCTTTGTTTTGCCAACTCAATATCATAAATATGACAGCGTGAGTAACGCCGACAAATAAACCTACTCCAAAAAACTCTCCGCCGCCGGAAGGAAACCTGTTTACGCTTCCGTGTGCAAGTATATTCCCAAGTATAAAAATTATAATAGCTAAAGCAGTAAATATAAATGCACTATTGAAACTGATAAAGGCAAACGAACCAACTTTATTTTTTAGCATATAAACTCAATGACGAAAATCCGAAACATTAACTTAACTACACATCGCTAATGCAAATAAGTTCGTTTTTATCTAAAATAGAATACATCAAATCGGATTTATATTCGCACGGGTTATTTAATGAAAGTTCCTTTATTAGACTTAAAAGTTCAAAACGACGCATTGCGTCCCGAAGTGGACGCGGCGATAAAAAAAGTTCTGGATTCCAACGGATTCATTCTCGGTTCGGAAGTCGCGGGACTCGAAAAAGAGTTGGCGGAATACTGTCAGACCGAATTTGCCATCGGGTGTGCTTCGGGAACGGACGCGCTTTTGCTGGCGTTAATGGCGTTCGACATCGGCGCGGGCGATGAAGTGATTACGACTCCGTATAGTTTTTTTGCGACGGCGAGCTGCATCACCCGTTTGGGCGCAAAACCCGTGTTTGTTGACATAAATTCGGCGACGTATAATCTCGACATCAAGCAAGTTGAAGCGAAAATTACCGAAAAAACGAAGGCGATTCAGCCGGTTCACTTATTCGGACAGTGCGCGGAAATGGATTTTCTGCGTGAAATCGCCGACGGGCGCGGTATTCCGCTGGTCGAAGACGCGGCGCAGGCAATCGGCGCGGAAGGCGGCAGCAAACGCGCGGGTGATATGGGCGCAATCGGTTGTTTCAGCTTTTATCCGTCGAAAAATCTCGGCGCGATGGGCGACGCGGGCTTTCTGACGACGAATGATGAGGCGTTGGCGAAGAAATTATTCGCCCTGCGCGTTCACGGTTCTTTCGAGCGTTATTATCACAAATGGGTCGGGCTGAATTCGCGGCTCGACGCGATGCAGGCGGCGATATTGCGCGTGAAATTGCCGCACCTCGATTCGTGGACGGAAGCGCGTCAACAGAATGCCGCGACGTATCGGGAATTGTTCACCGATAAAGGATTAACGGAAGCAATCACTTTGCCGACAGAGTGCGAAAATGGGCGGCATATCTACAATCAATTCGTGATTCGCGTCCCTGAACGGCGCGACGGACTCAAACAATTTTTGCAGGATAACGGCATCGGAACGGATATTTACTATCCCGTGCCGCTGCATTTGCAGGAATGTTTCGCGTATCTCGGCTATCGGGCGGGCGATTTCCCCGAAAGCGAACGGGCATCCAAAGAAACGCTCGCGCTGCCGATTTATCCCGAACTGACATCCGTCCAGCAAGAGTTTGTCGTTGATAAAATCGCCGAATTCATCGCGTAAAAGTTATGACGGAAAAAATTCCCGACAGTATTCAAATCGAAATTCTCGATGTGCGTCAAACCTCCGTGCGCGTCGGTCTGGCATTGGCGATTATCGCCGTTTTAGTTTTCGGCTGGTTCGCCGTGCGCTGGCAGTTGGGCAATATGCTGGCTGATTTGACCGCGCCGAACGACCCGAATGCGAAGAACATCGCCGCGCTTGCCGTCGGTTTCGCGCCGAACGACCCGACGACGCGCTGGCTGGCGGCGGCATCGCGGAAAAATATTTTTACGACCGAAGCAATTGAGGCGACGGCGAAGAGTTTTGAGACGGTCGTGCAGAAATCGCCGAACGATTATCGCTGGTGGGTCGAACTCGGACGCGCCCGCGAGCAAGCCGAATCAATCGAAGCAGCCGAAAAAGCCTTTCTTCGCGCCGTCGAACTGGCGCCAAATTACACTTATCCGCATTGGCAGACGGGAAATTTCTATTTGCGCCAAAACCGCAGCGACGAAGCCTTCGCCGAATTAAAGAAAACCGCCGAATTCGCTTCGATTTACCGCGCTCAAGTGTTTTCAATCGTTTGGGATTATTACGATAAAGACACCGCGCGGCTCGAACAAATCGCGGGCGACGCGCCGCCGGTCAGGGCGAGTCTGGCACTATTTTACGCTTCAAAACAACGCGCCGAAGATTCGCTGCGAATCTGGAACACGCTGCCTGCCGAAGATAGGCAGGCGAACACGGCGATTGCGAAAGTTATCGCGCAGGCTTTTTACCAAAAGAAATTCTTCCGGCAATCGCTCGAATTCGTCCGCGAACTCGGCATCGCGCCCGATTTGCGCGGCGAAACGGTTCAGAACGCGAGCTTTGAAAAACCGATTGGCGAAGCGGAAAATAATTATTTCGACTGGACGGTGATTCCGCTCGAAAAAATGGAGGTCAAACTCGACCCGACGCAGAAACACGAAGGCAGCCGCAGTCTGCGCGTCGCCTTCAGCGGCTGCACCGAACCGCAGTTATATCACGTTTATCAATTGGTAACGGTCGAACCGTCGGCGAAGTATCGGCTGACTTTTTGGATGAAAACCGACAACCTGAAAAGCGGCGGAACGCCCGCCTTGGAAATCTACAACGCCAATGAAGATAAAACTATCCTGACGAGCGAACCGTTTCCGACGGGAACGAACGATTGGCAGCCGGTGAAACTCGAATTCGCCGCGCCGGAAAACGCCGAAGCGGTCAGCCTGCGCCTCGCCCGC
The DNA here is from genome assembly GCA_026786155.1 of Pyrinomonadaceae bacterium. Taxonomy (GTDB): domain Bacteria; phylum Acidobacteriota; class Blastocatellia; order Pyrinomonadales; family Pyrinomonadaceae. Next base: position 8,554 of record JAJAYR010000117.1, on the reverse strand, counting down.
GCTTTTTGCGGAACGCAGTGTCCGATTTTTGGGACGGTTTGGCTTGACGAATTTAAATTTGAGAAAATTAATTGAAGGCTGTGAACAAGGAAAATTCGCTATTCGCGGTCTACTATTGATTTAGCGGTGATATTTCACGATTTATGCTGATGTGAAAAACGATTCGGAATAGATAAAAGATGATAGATAAAAGATAAAAGGTAAAAGATAAAATCTAACAGTTATTATCTTTCATCTATTATCTATTCCGAAGTAAAACTAATTTAAAATCTATCGAGCATAAAATTTGAAACACTACCAATTTGGCGAAAATCAAAATTTCTAAATGACGAAAGAAATTGAAGCAACCCGGGCGAGCAAGATTTTATTTTTCCTGCTGTGCGCGACGATTATTTTTACGACGCTGGCTTACGGCACGGTGCATCAGCCGACGCTCGCCATTTTTTATTTGCTGGCGGTCGCCGCCGTCGTTTTATGGGCGACCGATGCGCTGGTCGGCGGCGCGTTGCGGTTTCATAAAAGCCGGCTGCAAATTCCTTTAATCGCCGCTTTTCTTTACGCGCTCGTGCAAATCGTTCCGTTCGGCAGTCTCGCGGCGTTGGGCGGTGTCGAAAACATTCCGCGCACGATTTCGCTCGACCCGTTTGCCACGCAAATCGCCGCGCTGCATTTTTTTGCGCTGCTGATTTTTTTCGCCGCGCTTTTAACTTATATTGACAGCGCGAAACGCTTGCGAAAAGTCGTCGTTATGATTACGATTTTCGGTTTCGTTTATGCTTTTTTCGCCATTCTGCAAGCCGTTCTCAGCCCGCAAAAAATCTATGGCATCTACGATGTGCCGTATGCCAAACCGTTCGGTTCGTTCGTCAACCGCCATAATTTCGCGGCTTATATGGAAATGACTTTGTGTTTGCCGCTCGGTTTGATGTTCGTCGGCGCGGTCGAAAAAGACCGTCGGCTGCTTTATCTGACGGGAATCGCGCTGATGGGCGTCGCGCTGATTTTAAGCGGTTCGCGCGGCGGTTTGATTGCGCTTTTGGCGGCGATTTTCTTTTTGATAATTTTGACGAACAAAACTAAAAATACCAGACAATTGGCTTTGAAAATCGGTTTGGCGGTTTTATTGCTGGCGACGATTATCGTCGGCGCGGCTTTAATCGGCGGCGAATCGTCGCTGACGCGCATCACGGAAGCGGAGACTTCGCCGACGACGCGCACCCATATGTGGGGCGTTACCTTGAGCGTTATCCGAAACAATTTGCCGTTCGGCGCGGGTTTCGGCGCGTTCGGTGTCGCCTACACGCCGTTTGATTCGCTCAACGGTTTGGAGCGCGTCGAACAGGCGCACAACGATTATCTGGAAGTTTTGGCGACGGCGGGAATCGTCGGTTTGATTATCGGCGGATTTTTTCTGTTCCAGCTTTTCCGAACGGGATTAAAAAATTCCGACACTTCAAATGTTTTCCGGCGCGGCGTGTGCGTCGGCGCATTAGCGGGTTGTTTTGCGATTTTGGTTCACAGTCTTTTCGATTTCGTGCTGCACACGACGGCGATTTCGATGCTGTTTATCACGCTCATTTCGCTAGTCGTCGTCAGCGGCAATAAATTTCCCGACGACCGCGAGGAAACCGAACCGCGCGAAAGTAAAAAACGGCGTTCCGCCAATGTAACGCCATTTGATAGAGAAAGAAAGAAACGAGCGTTGAAAGATTAAAGTTACACCAGAAAAGGACGAGAAATAATAGCCACAAAAAGGCACAGAAATCACAAAAAAGATTTTTAACTTTCTTTTTTTGTGATTTCTGTGCCTTTTTGCGGCAATCTTATTTTACTTTTGCGAGTTCCGAACTGAAGTTAAATTTGTTCGCCTGTTTCAACTTTTTGTCGGCGTTTCGGGCTGAATAATCCGAGCAGATACCAAACGATGCCGTGCGCGACGTAGGCGAACGCGATGCCGAAAAGCATATATTGCGAGTAAAGCCAGATAAGCATTCCGAGCGCGGCGATGACCAAAATCAGGTAAATGCTTTGTCTGCCCGTTCCCGCCGTTTTAAAACTCGAATAACGAACCGTGCTGACCATCAGAAGTCCCAACACAACCATTAAAACAATCATCAGTATCGTATAAATATGCGATGTGTTTTCGTCGTAGAAACTAAGCGGCAGCGGGTGCAGATAAACGATAGCGGCGAGCAGTCCGGCGGCGGGCGGAATCGGCAGACCGACGAAATTTTTCTTGTCAACTTTCGGCGTTCCTTCGCTCAAAACGTGCGGTCGGGTCGCCTGCAAATTGAATCGCGCCAGCCGGAAAGTTCCGCACATCAGATACATAAACAAAACGAAAACGCCGAAAGCGTGCAGCGAATTGCCTTCGTCTAAAGTCGCGCCGACTGCCCAGCTATACATCAAAACCGTCGGCGCGATGCCGAAAGTCAAAACGTCGGCGAGCGAATCGAGCTGCACGCCGATTTCCGTCGAAGTCCGCGTCATTCGCGCCACGCGCCCGTCCAAAGTATCGAAAACAATCGCAAACACGATGGCTTTAGCGGCGTATCCGAAATAGACGGCGGCTTGTTCCGGGTTTCCCGCGACCAGTTGAAACGCCCGCACGGAAGCCAAAACCGCCAGAAAACCCATGGCGATATTCGCCGCCGTGAACGCGGTCGGTATCAAATACAAACCTTTCTTCAATCCGCGATGCGGCGGTTTAATGTCTTCAGCTTCCATAAAATTTTTCACCACAGAGGCGCAGAGGCACAGAGAGATTAAACTTGTTTCACTCGTTCTAACAACTGCTCGTTTTTGCAAAACTCGGTGTCTCTCTGCCTCTGTGGTGAAATTAATTTTTAAGTCTTGCAATTATAGTTTCGCCGCCGACGACTCGATCACCGACTTTGACGAGAATTTCGACTGTTTTCGGCATCAGTAAATCGGTTCGTGAGCCGAATTTAATAAGTCCGTATTTTTCGCCGAGCATCAGATTATCGCCTGTTTTACTCCAACAGACAATGCGCCGCGCTAGGATTCCGACGATTTGCGTGCAGACGACGGTCATCTTTTCGCCTTCAATCGTAATGGCGTTGCGTTCGTTCGTTTCGCTGGCTTGGTTGCTCGTCGCCGGTGCTTTTTTGCCTTTGAACTGCTCGACTTTGACGACTTTTCCGGCAATCGGCGCACGGTTGATGTGAACGTCGAGCGGCGATAGAAAAACGCTAACGAATTTACCGTTTTCGCGGGTTTCGACGCGCGTAACTTTGCCGTCGGCGGACGAAACGATGATGTCGGCTTCGGTCGGAATGGCGCGGCGCGGGTCGCGGAAGAAATACGCCATAAAAAGCGCGAGCGCGATAAACAGCCCGACCGCGAACCAAATTTGAAAAAACGCAAAACCGGCGGCGATTAAAATCGGGATTAGAACGAATGGGATTCCGTCTTTGACCATAAAAAAATGTCAGATATTCGATGTGAGATGTTAGAAAACCTAGCATCTGTCATCTGAACTTCTAACATCTTCAAACATTTTACGTTAAATCGGCGAGTTTGGAAAACAAAAAAGCCCGATGCCGTAGAACATCGGGCGAAAGGAGGATTGTATGAATAGAAGTTTTTATCTAACCGGATTTTCCTTAGCGTAGCTATAAGCACACCAAGCGGCGATTAAATGGACTATCCAACCCAAAAAACCAGCCGAACCAACCCACGAAACACCCGTTAAAACCAGCCAAATTACTCCGATAATAATTCTGCCGTTGTAAATCTGCCCGAGTCCGGGAATCAAAAGACTCAAAACTCCGGCAATGTATGGTTCTCGCATATTAGAAAATTACCTCCGCAGTTAAATACGGCGAGTTTTATTTTAAGTTCCAAAAAAGATTTAAGATTTAAGATTCAAAATTTAGAGATTATTTGGAATCTCAAAAATAACTCCGTAGGAGCATTATGCTTGTAGAAATCATTGCCGAAGGAAATTTGAGTTCCGCGCCTTTAATGTAACAATTTGCAATCTCAAATTTGAAATTGCAAATTGTTATAAAATTTAGATGACAGACCAATAGCTTCTTAAAATTCTAAACTTTCCGCACTTCGATAAGTTTGCCGCGAAAAATCCGCAGAGCCTTTTTCACCAAAGGATGTTTTTGCGCGTATTCCCACATTTGTTCTTCAGTCGGATTTTCGGGCAAAACGGGCATTTCCGTAGATTCATTTTCGTCAAAATCAGGTATCACGAAATTCGATTTAATTTTCGCGGGTGCTGCCGCCGTCGCCGCGCCGTTTGCGGTTTCGATTTTCGCCGTTAAATTATTTCGATTTTCGGCAAGTAGAACTTCGACGATATTAGAAGCGTTGTGAATCGGTTTCAAGTCGTCGCCCAATTGCTGAAGTCGTCTTTCGTAAGCGTCGTCGAGCCAACTATCTTCGATGTGTTCAAGGTCTTCCGAAGAAATCGGCGGAAATTTCAGCGGCATCGCTTCGATACTTTTAGCGGCGTTTTCGGCGAACGTCGGCATTGAAATCGGTTCGATTTCGGGTTCGATTTGAAAGTCCGAATGATTCGGATTTTCTTCGTAAATCGGAATTTCCTTCGCTTGAAAAATTTCGTTTTCAGCTTTTTCTTCGATTGATTCGGCGACGATTTCCGTCTTCACTTCGGAAACGGCATTTTCCGAAACTGGAAAGGGAATTTCTTCGAGCGGAAAATCAACCGTCAGAGTTTTTTTTTCCGGCAGTCGTTCAGCGGCTGTGGTTTGAATCGGAATTTCGTTCGGCAGATTAGCGTTTGCCAGCGCGTTTTCGAGTTGCGCCAGACGCTCCAAGATTTTTTCAATCGGCGCGACGCGGCGCATTTCGACCAATTTCACCAGACCGATTTCCAAAACGTAGCGCGGCTGCGTCGCTTCACGCAGTTTCGATTCGGTTTCGCTCAGCGAATTGAAAAATCTGATTAAATCACTTTCGGAAAACGGCGCGGAATTTTCTTTTAATTCGTCGCGGCTCAAAACCGCCGTGTCGAGCAAGTGTTCGGCATCGCCCGCCATTTTGTAAATCAGCAAATCGCGGAAAAAACTCAGCAAATCGCGGCAGAAATTTCGCAAATCCTGCCCGCGTCCGATTAAATCGTCAACGACATTTAAAACTTCGGCGGGTTTATTTTCGGCAATTGCTTTAACGGTTTTCGTCAGCATTTCCGCGCCCGCCAGACCGAGCGCGACGACAACATCTTTGCTTTCAATTTTGTCGCCGGAAAAGCTAATAACCTGGTCGAAATTCGATTGCGCGTCGCGCATCGAACCTTCGCCCGAACGCGCAATTTCGCGCAAAGCGTCGTTCGATACATCAATTTTCTCGGCTTCGGCGATGATTTTCAAACGGTCGAGAATCTTCTGCGACGGAATCGTCCGAAACTCGAATTCCTGACAGCGCGACAAAATCGTGTCGGGAACTTTGTGCAGTTCGGTCGTCGCCATTATAAAAGCGACGCGCGGCGGCGGCTCTTCCAGAGTTTTCAAAAGCGCGTTGAACGACGAAGTTGACAACATATGAACTTCGTCAATGATGAAAATTTTGTAGCGGTCGCGTGCCGGATTGATGTTAATGCTCGCTAAAATTATTTCGCGGATGTCATCAACGCCGGTGTGCGAAGCCGCGTCAAATTCCAAAACGTCAATCGAACGACTTTCGGCGATTTCGCGGCACGAAGCGCAGACGTTTTCATCATTTATCGAACACGGATGAACTGTCGGCTTATCGCTTTTATGACAATTTAAGGCTTTCGCCAAAAGTCGCGCGGTCGTGGTTTTGCCGACACCTCTCGCGCCGGAAAAAAGGTAAGCGTGATGCAGCCGGTCGTGTTCGACGGCGTTTCGCAAAGTGCGCGTAATCGCCTCCTGTCCGGTAACTTCTTCAAATGTTTGCGGTCGCCATTTGCGGGCGATGACTTGGTAAGACATTTTTTATGAGTCGGCAGTCGGCGGAAAGCAGTTGGCGGAACTTTTTGCGGCGTTGACGCTTTTCCTGCCATCTGCCTTCCGCCGACTGCCGACTGTTTTATTTCGGTTGAATTCTCAATAAATAACTGCAAACGGTAATCGGAACGCCGGGCGAGACGGAAATTCGCTGTCCGATTTGGAGTTCGTAATTGTTAATCGTCGCCGGATTGCGCCCTTCGTTGATCAGCGAAAAATTTCCCTGCCCGTCGTAAATTAAACTCAAATGCCGACGACTGATTTCCGGGTCGCCCGCCAGCGCAACGTCCACCGGACTCGATTTCGAGCCGCGCCCGATGCTGATTTGGTTTTGATAAACCGGCAGGACGTTTTGCCACACACCGCCGCGCCAAACTTCCAGACGATAAAGTTCCGGCATCGGGCGTTTTTGAACGTGCGTCATTTCCTCGCCCGAATCGCCGTTCAGAGGCAGATTCATCGGCATTACGGTCGGCGGCTGATAGGCGTTCGACGGTTGATTTTGGACGAAATTCGGCGATTGTAAAGCCTGATTGTTTTGATTACTCGGCAGCGGCACGTAAGTTTCCGCACCCGTCGCCGTCGGCAGTTTCGGCATATTTTTCGGACGCGCCAGAATGCCGGTTTTGTTGCTCGAAGAATCGTCCCACGAATGCTGAACGCGGATTTCGCCTTTTTCCAGAGTTCCGTCAACGCGCAACTCGACCGAAAAAGACTGCGTTTCGAGTTTCTTTTTGCCCGCGATTTCTTTGGCGCGTTCCGCCAGAATATGATAAAGCCCTTGTTCGAGTCCGCGCCGCTTGACGCCCTGCCAATCTTTATCGTCGGTTTCGCTCAGAAAAATCGTATATTCGGTCGGAATAATCGTCGTTCCCTGCGGCAGCGGGACGAGTTCGCGCTGCATTACGGCTTCGACTTCTTTGGCGATTTTGACGATGAATTCTTCCGCGCTGCTGCGCGGTTTGATCTGCGCGTCGCGGGCGGCTTCTTCTAAAACGAGTTCCGCCGTTTCGCCGTCAATCCATTTTCTGACTTTATCTAAAACGCTCATTTGGATTTTGGATTTTAGATTTTAGATTTCAGATTTTGCGGCTATTGAATATAAGTCGGTTTTATCGAAAACCTTCCTAGATTCCAATCCAAAATCCAAAATCTAAAATCCCAAATCGTTTCACTCCTTCGTGTCAATATATTTTCCGCTGACCCAGCCGCGGTCGGCAAATTTCGGATTTGTTTTCGGGCTGCCGTATTCGATGACCTCGACTTCATACCAGTTATTGCGCGAACTGACGATTTTCAAGCGTGAGCCTTTCGTTACAACGCCAATAAATTGTTTATCGTTGTTCGGTTCGGAGCGCAGATAAACGTCGCCGGTTGCCGTGCCAATCTGTTTGCTGAAAGGATTGCGGATTTCGGGCAGAATGCCGCGTCCGCGCAGATAATTATGCGTTGAATATAAAATTCCCGCAAATGCGCCGATGAAAATCAGCAACGCCATCAACCGCCGCGCCAGCCGATTCTTTTTGCGCGGCACGATTTTCGGATAATCTTCCAAAACCGGCGCATTTTCTTTTTCCAAAATTGGCGGCTGGAATTTCGGCGATTCAACGATATTGGATTTTTCAATCGGAACGACCAGCGGCGCGTGATTGGTGATTGACAGATTAGTCTTTAATTTTAACTCCTCCGAAGTATTGAAATGCGGACGCTGCGGCGCGAGCGGCGTGTAGCCTTTGGCGATATGCGCCTGCGGAACGGTGTGCGGGCGCGTTCTGATTTCCGACATTCTTTCGCCGTCTTCGGCTTCGGCGAGCAGTTTTATTTTCGATAAATCCTGCCAGAATTCGTTGACCGTCTGCTGCCGTTCGCGTGAATCGTCGCGTGTTGCCTTATTTAAAACTTCGACCAGCGTATTTGCCCAAGGTTTTTGCCGCAGCGCGAAGGGAAGTTCGGTAATCGGCTGATTGGCGAAAAAGCGCGGCGATTCGCCCGTGATTAAAACGTAAGCCGACTTTGCCAGCGAATAAATATCGGCGGCGGGCGTTAATTTCGTGTAAGTCAGCGTTCCCGTATTGCCCGTCAACATCGGACTGTGTTCGGGCGGCGCGAACATATTCGTCCCGACGCGCGTGATCGGCGAATCGGATTGCGAAACCCGCGCCACACCGAAATCGGCGATTTTGACCGTTTTGCGATCTTCGGTCAACAGCAGATTCTGCGGTTTGATGTCGCGGTGAATAATATCGTTCCGATGCGCGTGTCCGAGTCCGGCGCAAACCTGTTCGAGATAATTCAACGCCTTTGAGAGCGTCAGATTTTCCGCCCGACACGCCTTCGCCAAATCGCCGCCCGGCAGATATTCCAGCACCAGATAATGAAAAACCGTATTATGTAAATCCCGCGCCGAACCGTGTCCGAGTCGGCTGATGACGTTCGGATGCCGCACGCGGTCGAGCGCAATCGCTTCGTTCTGAAAATTTTCAACCAGCGTGCGCTCCAAATCCGCGTCCAAATCGTTTTGCAGAAAGACGTTGAGAGCTTTGATAACGACGATGTTATGCGGCGACGGCGGCGATGATAAAATATCACGT
>JAJAYR010000116.1 GCA_026786155.1 Pyrinomonadaceae bacterium | reverse complement strand
TTATAATTTTTAAATTAAAACGGGGGGTCCCTGGGGGTGCTTTGCCGCTTTGGCGAAAAAATTTCCCCCCCAAACGGCCCAAACCAACGCCAAGGAAGAAGTTTGACGAAGTTTTCATTTTCAAACGCCGATTGCGCCTAAAATTTTCAGATTTCAACTTTCGTGAACCAATCTTATGAGACTTTCTCAATTTGCCTCTCGCGTGTCAAATCCTTGATGCCGCCGACGAAATTTATTAGTATGAGTCTGCCGTTCGGACGATATTTCGCGGGAATTTCCGTTCGCAACTGTTCGACTAATTGATTCGCGTTCTGACCGATTTTGAACAGCGCGAGTTTTTCGGTGCGCGTGTGCTTCAAAAGCCACGCGGTTTTGCGAAGCGAATTTGCGCCCGCTTCGCCCCAGAAAAGAAAATCGCCGTCGTCGTTTCGCGCCACTAAATCGGGTTTGTAGCGCAAACCGACTTTGACTTCGATTTCCAGTGCCGGATATTCCGAAACGAACATTGCGTAGCCGAGAGCCTTCATTAAAATGTGTCCGTAACTTTCGCCCGCACGCTGCCAGAAACGCACTTTTTGTCCGGCGATTTGAAAATCGTGAAGCATTCGATAATGGTAAATGGTAAATGATTAACGGTAAATCGCCCGGACGGAAATTATCGCTTAACTTTGTTGAATTTAATCTGTTAAAATCAAATCTAACGGGAAGAATTTTCTCTCCCGGCATCCGAATCGCTGACCGTTTTTTCATCTTTTCAATTTTTCAATGGAATCATCAAACAGTCTCGAAATAAAAGGCAGTCTGCAAACCAATCCGCTCGCCGAATTGCTTCACGAAATTGCCCGCCACCAATTTAACGGTTCACTGCGGTTGTCGAACGAAACAAACAAAACGGTCATCTATTTCGATGCGGGCGAGACGATTTTCGCCGTATCGAACGCGCGTCGGCACCGGCTTTTCGAGATGCTTCTGCAAATGGGCAAAATCAATCAAGACCAATTGCTCGTCATCGCGGATTTTACCAGCGACGCGGCTTTGAAGGATAATCTGCTGAAAAAAAATTTGTTGAATAAATCGGAAATTGACGCGCTTTTCAAGCGGCAAATCGGCGATATTCTGCAAACCGCCGCTCTTTGGGAAACGGGCGAATGGATTTTCAGCCCGCTCGTGCGCTTGAAAAACGAGATGCGCTTTGAAATCGTTTTGAACAAATTACTGATTGATTTGGCGCGGACTCTGCCCGCCGGAAAAGCGGCGCAAAAGTTTCGGAACGCTCACGAAGCCTTCAGCGCGATTACGCCGATGCCCGTCGGCATCAATCTTTCGCCGCACGAATGGTTCGTTTATTCGAGATTTGAAAATTCGGCTTTCACGCGCGACGAAATTCAGAGTTTAAGCGGTTTGCCGGAAACCGCGACTTTTCAGATTCTTTACAGTTTATGGCTCGGCGGTTTTGTCAAACGGCAAAATTACCACGCGGCTTTTTCCGAAAGATACGTTTCCGCCGTCGTTTCCGCCCGGTTAGCGGTTGTGAAAAACGAGTCGAAACCGATTTTTCAAACTCCGAAACAAGCCGCGCCGTCGGCGGTTAAAATCGAATCAATCGAGGTAACGGAAACTCCGGTGGAAGAAATTGCGGCGGTAAAACCGATTTCGCTCGAAGAATATCTCGTTCGCGTCGAAAGCGCGACGAATTATTACGAGATTTTCGCGCTTCCGCACGATGTCGCCACGCCGGAAATTAAAAAAACTTACTTCGGATTAGCCAAAAGATTTCACCCGGATTTATTTCGGAAGGAAGCGCGAACCGCGCTTCACCAGCGCATTCAAAACGCTTTTACCAAACTTGCCCGGGCTTACGACACGCTGAAAGGCGCGAATTTGCGCGAAGTTTATGACTTTAAAATGCGAAAGGAAATCGCGGAAATGGTCGAGCGTCAGAAAACCGGCGCGACCAGAGAAGAAGCCGACACGCAAAAACAGGTTGCCCAAGCCGCCGAAAATTTCGAGCAGGGTTTTAATTATTTGATGAACGAAGAATACGAAGCCGCGATTCCGTGTCTGGCGCGAGCCGTTTTTTTCGCCCCAGATAACGCCCGTTTTCACGCTTATTACGGCAAAGCACTGGCGGCTGACGCGCGGCAGCAGCACCGCGCCGAAGCCGAACTGCAAACCGCCGTCAAACTCGACGGTCAAAACGCGGATTATCGAATTATGCTGGCGGAATTCTTTATTGACATCGAACTTTTGAAACGCGCCGAAGGCGAATTGAATCGTCTGCTGGCAATCGCGCCGGATAATCACGAAGCGCGGAGACTGCTCGACAGTCTGAAGAAAAAATAGTTAAATAAGTTCAAAGTTCGAGGTTCAAGGTTCAAGGTTTCAGGTTCAAAGTTCAAAGTATTTTCGCTCGACCTGAAACCTTGAACCTGAAACCTAAATTCACTTATGAAAAGTTTTTCCGGCAAAGAAGCGGATTCTGACGAACGGCTGTTGAGAATTGCCGTCGCCGATGATGATTTTGAAGGTTATAAAAATCCGCACGCGACACGTATCGCCGCGCTTGCCGACGCGCTGGCGCGAAATTTCAATCTCGCTTCGCACGACCGTTTTTCACTGCGGCAAGCCGCGCTCGTTCACGACCTCGGCGAAGTTTCGATGAACCGCGAATACATTAACGCGCGGCGGAGTTTACGCGAAGATGAACTTTTGGACGTTCAGCGGCACACGGTTATCGGCGAACAGGAAGCGGCGAAACGCGGATTGAATCGCGCCGTGCAGTTGCTCATCCGCTGGCATCACGAATGGTGGAACGGCACGGGCTACCCGGACGTTCTGGAGCGCGAACAGATTCCGCTCGCCGCCCGAATTCTGCGCGTCGCCGACACCTTCGCGGCGATGACCGCCGACCGACCGTTCCGCGCCGCGATTCCCGAAGCCAAAGCCCAACAATATCTCATCGAATGGGCGGGCATCGAATTTGACCCGAAAGTAGTCAAGGCATTTTTGACGCTGGAAAATTTAGAAGAATCAAAATCACATTTGACGAAAAGCGCGGAGTTGGAAAATCATTCAGAATCGCCTTTCAAAACGTCCATTTTCAACATTTCCTGATTTTTATGTTCAATCGATTAAACCACGCGCCGAACGGTTGGCTGGCTTTTGAATTAAATGTGCTGCGGCGTTTGAATTTCGCTTCGGTGATGATGCCTTTTACCAATCAGCCGCATCTCGGCGCGTATCTCAAGCGTTGGAACGTCCGCGTTTCGGCGAACGACGCGATGCAGTCGGCGTGGACGAAAGCCGTCGCCGCGATTCAGAATAATGCTGAAATTTTGTCGGCGGATGAAATCGAGATAGTGCTGGAAGATGCCTACGTTCCGCGTTATCGTCTGCAAAACGCCGTGTTGCGCGAATGGTTTAACGAAACCGATTCGTGGTGGTTCGATAACGTCCGGCAGAATATCGAACGACTTTCGTCGCCCGTCGCCCGCGCCGTCGCTTTGTCTTTGGGAATGCGCGTCGGCGATTACGCCGCGTCTTTCACCGAAGAAACGCGCGAACTGCGCCAGCCTTTCTCGAAAGTTTATCAACGCCTGTGGAGCGTTTTGCCAAAACCTTTTAACAACGGGCAGAACAACACTTGCCACAACAAACCGGCGAACGAATTTATCGCCGAAAATTTTGCCGATTTGATGTTTCTGCGCTTGCCGTCAATGCCCCGGCGAAATCATTCGAGCCGCCCCGATTCGATGGTTTGGAGCGAAGAATGGATTCGCGGCAGCAGCGAATTTTGGGATGATTTAAAAACCGTCGGCGCAGGAAAATTCGGCGTTTCAGTCGAAACAAAATCGCAGTATTTACAATTACTCGAAGAAATTTTACAGTCGGCTTCCAACACTCCGACGTGGGCAATCGCGCACGTGGAAGACGGCTTCGTTACCACCCAGGAATTAATCGAAACCGTCGGACGCATTCGCCGCGTGGACACGATTTATTCAAAGGATTTTTCGGAATTGACGGGAACGAAGGCGGTTATCATCACGGCTTGAAAGGAAGAGAGAAGGCAGAAGAGAGAAGGCAGAAGGCAGAAGGCAGAAGGCAGTTAAATCAGAAGACTTAGTTTTAGTTGCTTTCCGCTTTCTGCTTTCTGCTTTCCGCCTTCCGCTTTCTGCTTTCTGCTTTCCGCCTTCTGCTTTCCGCT
>JAJAYR010000115.1 GCA_026786155.1 Pyrinomonadaceae bacterium | reverse complement strand
GCTCTTGGAATGTCGCGGCGATTGGTGCGATTGATAAAAATCGTTCCCATATCGCGGCAGATTCCGCCCGCCAGAAACCATTCTCCGACTTCGCTTTTGGCGACGAAAACGCCGTTGATAACCGACCGCAGCGCGGGAACGTCCGTGTAACTCAGATGATTAGTAACGAGAAAAAACGGCGCGGTCGGCGGCGTGCCAATGACTTCGACTCGCATTTTCGAGATTCTGACAAACGACCGCGCCCAGGTTTCTAAAATTATTTGCCGCCAGAGAATTTTGTTCGGAACAAACCGTGCGCTGATAAACCACACGCCGTAAATTCCGAGCGTGGCGACGACGAACGAAAAATATCGAAAAACGGCGCGTAGATTTTTCATAAAAACTGCTGAGATTTTAACGATTGTTCAGGGCAATTTGAAGTTTATTGTATGCAGTTTTTCAGGCAAAAACAAAAAGGCGAGATATTTGTAAAAATTACAAATATCTCGCTTTGACGGAACGCCAGCATCCTGCTGGCGTTCCGTTCGTTAAGCCGCGAGTTTTAACTGAACCTGTTCCGGTCTTTCGACCTGTTCCGGCTTCACCTCCATCGGTTTTGCGTTCGTTGTTAAAGGCTGATTTAATTTCCCGACCAGCCAGCGGCGATAGATTTCCGCTTCTTCCAATTTTCCCGTCCAGCGGGCGCGGTCGAGCATCGTCAACGCCATCTCCAAAGTGTGATGCTGTCCGGCGCGGTCTTGATTGTTGGCGAAATAGCGATACGACTGCTCCAGATTTCTGATGCTGCGCTGCGCCGTCAAAACGTCTTTGAATCCGAGTTTGCCGCGAAAATGTTTCGAGTAAATGTTCATCGGATAACTGGTTGACGTATAAAGGTCGAAATAATTATCAATCAAACCGGCTTGATGCAGGACTGAGCCGACGTAACTCGGTTTCGCGCCGGAAACCGCCGCAATCGCTTCGACTTCGGTCGTGCCGGAATTATACAGCGACAAAATCATCTCTTTTTTGCTCAACACCGTTTCTTTTTCTTCCATCTCAAATAATGTTCCGTTCACGTTTTCCATAATTTTATTCACCTCGATCTACATCATATCAGATGTTTCATCTGTGAAACAAGTTGTCTTTTAAGTCAAAAATCAATGACCTATTTTCGGCATCAAACTGTTTGTTTCCAGAAGTTTATAATTGCGGGAAATTTGTTTGCTTGAATAAAAAAACGATAAATTATATCTTGAAAGCAGACGAGAAAAGGGGAATAAAAATGGCTGAAAAGAAACCGATATTTGACGTTGAAAAGGCGCGTTTGAGCATTGAAACGGGCAAGCGCGGAAAATGGTGGCAGCGGAAAGGCTCAAAGTCGAGAGACTTCAAGTATTTCGACAAAAACGGCTTGGAAATCAAAGACGAAACGCATCTGGCGCGAATCAAATCGTTGGTGATTCCGCCCGCCTGGAAATATGTTCGGATTGCGTCGTCGGCGAGCGGCAGTTTGCAGGCTCTCGGAATGGACACGAACGGGCGCATTCAATATCTGTATAATCCGAAGTTTCGGGCAAAACAGGAGCGCAAAAAATTTCAAAAAATCGAAAAGTTCGGCGAGCATTTACCGAAACTGCGAAAAATTACCAACGAACATTTGAGTCTCGAAGGCTTTCCGCGCGAAAAGGTTTTAGCCGTGATGATACGGCTGATAAATTCTTTGTATATTCGCGTCGGCACGGAAAAAAGCGTTAAACAGTATAAAACTTACGGCATCACGACTTTGCAGAACCGGCATTTTTCGGTCGGGCGCGGCGGCAAATTAGTTTTTAATTTCGTCGGCAAACATCACGTCGCGCACCGGAAAGTTTTGGTTGACAAGGAATTGGCGACGGTAATGCAGGATTTGAAGACAATCGGCGGAGCGCGAAAATTGTTTAATTATCTGGACGACGCGGGCAAACCGCGCCCGATCAAACCGAACGATATTAACAATTATTTGAAGGAAATAACCGCGCCGGAATTTTCCGCCAAAGACTTTCGCACTTGGGGCGGAACTCTGCTCGCCGCCATCAACTTAGCGGAAATCGGCGCGGCGGAAGAGGAGAAAACTTTGAAGAAAAACATCGTCAAAGCCGTGAAAAAAGTCGCCGAACAACTGGGCAACACGCCAACCGTCTGCCGCGCTTCATATATTCACCCGACGGTTTTGAAATCTTACGAATCGGGTTTGACGCTCGCCGAATTCGAGAAAAGAAAGAAACGCGCCGTCAAACTTTCGCAAACCGAATTCGAGCCGGAAGAGATTGCTTTGATGAAACTTTTCCAAACGGCGGTTGATTAGAAAGCAAGTAGGCAGTTGGCAGAAGGCGGAAGGCGGAAGGCAGTTGGCAGAAGGCGGTTGGCAGAAGGCGGAAAGCGGAAGGCAGAAATCAGGAAAGGTGGAACGCCTCAGCGCGGGCTGCCAACTGCCAACTGCCTACCGCCTTCTGCTTTCTGCTTTCCGCCTTCCTTCACTTAACCACGCCGCGTTTGGAGGTTTCGATAAATTGCACGAGCAAATCAACTTCGGCGCAATCGGTGATTTCATCTTTGATTTTTTCGACGGCTTGCGTCGTGTTTAATTTGGCGGACAGCAATAAATGATAAGCGCGGTGGAGTTTTTCGATGGTTTCTTTAGCGTAGCCGCGCCGCCTCATTCCGACGCGGTTCAAGCCGTAGCATTTGGCGTGATTGCCTTGAATGGTGGCGAACGGGAGCGCGTCTTTGACGACGACCGAATAACCGCCGACGAAGGCTTCGAGACCGATGCGGCAGAATTGGTGAATGCCGGAATACGCGCCAATGTTGGCGCGGTCGGCGATTTCGACGTGTCCGGCTAAGGTTGCAGCATTTGCCATTATGACTTCGTTTCCGATGTGGCAGTCGTGCGCGACGTGCGCCTGCGCCATCAGCAGATTATCGTCGCCGATTTTGGTCAAACCGCCGCCGCCCTTGGTGCCGCGATGAACGGTGACGAATTCGCGCAAGTGATTGCGTTTGCCGATTGCGGTGCGTGTCGCTTCGCCGCCGTATTTCAAATCCTGCGGCGCGAGTCCGATAGAAACGAACGGAAAAATTTTAGTGTCGTCGCCGATGGAAGTGATGCCGTCAATGACGACGTGCGATTCGAGGTGAACGCAGTCGCCTAAAATAACCGCGTCGCCAATGATTGAAAACGCGCCGATATGACAATCCGCGCCGATTTCGGCATTCGGGCTGACAATCGCCGTTTCGTGGATAAAAGATGACATAACAGGGAATTAGCGAGTTTCGGAATCTTCGACTTTAACATCAACGGGAACTTCGTTCGCTCCGCCAACTTCGGCAGATTGTTCGGGTTTTCTCAAAATCAGCCAAATAAAAATCACGGCAATCGGCAGCGACAGCAATAATCCTAAAATCGCGCCGCCGATGATTGAACCGAGAAAACCGAAAACTGCATAACTTCGTTCCTTTTTGATAAATCCTAAAATTAGCGGAATTAAACCGAGAAGAAACCCGATAATCGCGTGAGCGACGGACGCATAAAAGATTGCTTCGTTGATAGTTAATTTTATTTGCTCCATATTATTTCGCCTCTCCCGTTTCGCGGTTGCCGAGAATGCACATAATTTCGGCTTCGGCAGTAATTTGCCCGTCAACTCTGGCGATGCCCTGCATTTTTTGGACGCGGCTGCCGATTCGCAGCGCGATGACTTCTAGAACGAGCGTGTCGCCCGGCACGACCGGACGGCGAAAACGGGCTTTGTCAATGCCGCTGAAAAACGGTATTTTGTTGGCGCGGTCTGCAAATTCACGCAGGGCGAGAATCGCGCCGACCTGCGCCAACGCTTCAATCTGCAAAACGCCGGGCATAACGGGCGCGTCGGGGAAATGTCCCTGAAAAAAATACTCATTGAATGTAACCTGTTTGATGCCGACGATGCGCGTGCGCGGTTCGAGTTCGATAATTTTATCAACCAGCAAAAACGGGTAGCGATGCGGCAGGATTTCCTGAATGGCGCGTGAATCCAAAATACTCATAATCGGCAGCGGTCGGCTATTTAGATTTGTTTTTTCGGTTATTTGTCTGAAACATAATAACTTAATTAGGGCGCGGAAAAAAGTTTGCGCTTCGATAATGCCAAAAGTCAGAAGCCGACGATTTGGTTCGCCGACTTCTGACTTTTTAAATTTCGATATTGTAACCGATTTATTTAACGGCGGTCGCCGCCGGACGCGCATTGAAAAACGTGATGAAATCTTTGGTCGCGTCGTATTTTTCGTCGAACGCTAAAAGCAGTCCCGCGCCGTCGAGTTTCGCCGCGTCGAGAATCATCATATAGCCGTTTTTCTTGGCGAATTCCTGCAAAGCGTTGCCGATGTGCTGGCGAATCGGTCCCATTATGGCTGGTTCGCGCCGCTCGGATTTGGCATTGT
>JAJAYR010000114.1 GCA_026786155.1 Pyrinomonadaceae bacterium | reverse complement strand
GGATTTCCCGTCACTTGGAATCTGCCCGTGTCTTCATTTGTCGGACGAACGCCGATGTAGTGAAATTGGTTGTCGCTCAACAACGCCCCGGAGTGACAGGCGTTGCACTGCGCCTGATTGAAAACGCCCACACCGCGCTGTTCCTGCGCCGTTAAAGCCGTAATGCCGGAAACGGCGGCATCGAATGGTGTGCGGTCTGAATAAACCGTCCGCTCGAACGTGGCGATTGCCATTGCAATTCGCGCCGGAGTAACTTCGCTCGTGCCGAAAGATTCCTGAAAAAGTTCGGGATAACCGCGCCCGCTGATCCATTCGTTTAACGCCATCGGAACGGTCGGCGAAAGTGCCATCGGTTTCGAGACGGAAATGCGCGAAGCGATGTCGAGCCAATTGCGCCCGCCGTGCGCCATTTCCGTCGAACTGACCGGCGGTTCGAGAATTTGGCTTTCGAGTGCCGCGCCGTTTTGTAAAATGACCGTGCCGCTGACCGGATCGGTGAAAGTTCCCGTCGCGCGTCCGTCCCAAAACAAAGCGTTGTTGGCATACGCCGCGTCAATATAAGATTTTGATTTGCGCCCCGTTACCTGTTCTTTGAATCCATAGACGGGCGACCAATTATATGTTCCGTCCGCGTTATTGCTCATCACACCGGGCGAGGCGAAAACGTCGTCCGCGCTGTTGAAAACGCCGTCAAATCCCGGATTCATCGCCCGCGCATCGTTGCCGACCGAACGCGCGTCCGAGCCGCCGTTTCCGGCAAAATGGCAAGTTCCGCACGAAACCGTGCGCGTTGAAGAAAGCTGTTCGTCCCAGAAAAGAGTTTTGCCGAGATAAGCCTTCGTCGCGGTTAAAGGATTTCCCGGCGGCGCGGGCGGCGGCGGATTCAAAGCCTGTGCGCCGTTATTGCCGACGGCGCGAAGTCCCGTGTCGGCTTGGCTGAGATTGCTGAGAGTGCTGCCGTTTTCCGCCCGCACCCAATAAAAATATGTTTGTCCGGCAACCGCCGTCGCATCGAAAAATGCGCCCGCCGCGGTCGTTCCCAAACTCTCCGCCGTCGCGCCGTCGTTCGTCGGATTGCGAAAAATCCGATACGCCGTCGCGCCGCGAATCGTGTCCCAGGTTACGCCGACTTTCGCCGAGTAACTGCCGTCGGACGCGCTCACGCCGGTCGGCGCGGAAAGCGATGTGCCGCCTTGTCCGCTGACGATGGACGACGGCAAAAATTTGTTGTAAAAAAACATCACCGGCAGAAGAAACAAACAGATGACGAATATTTTTATTCGCTGCATAATTTTCCTTTTTTGAAGTTATTCAACTCTCAATTTTTCTTAATTGTCATCGAAGATGACCGACAATATAGCGTAGGGTGAAACCCTACGCCCGTTTCAAATATTCAATCGCTCGCCGAAGGTAAGCAATAATGTTCGTTTGTTGTTCGACACTTTCAGCGTCGGAAAATCTTTCATCGAAGAATCGTAGGGTTGCGGCTTACGCCTTTACCCTACGCTATATTATTTGTCGCCGTTGGCGACCAGACCAAAATTCGCGTGATACGCTTTCCACTTGAGAATTGTGCATTAGCGATTTATTAAGCTGTTAATCCAATCAGAACAAAGAGCAGGAGCGCACTAGCCAATTGTTCGCTCAATATCTTTGGTGGTTCTGACCAATGCCCACTTTCTAATGGGAAAGCGGATGAGTTGATAATTACAGATGTTGCAATATCTTCCGCAAATAATTTCGCGCCCGAAAAAGCCGCGTTTTGACATTGCTCGGCGTCCAGCCGACGAGTTCGGCGACTTCCTGAACGGAATAATCTTCGCCGTAAAAGAGCGTCATCGCCAGCCGGTCGGACGCTTCGAGTTTCGACAGCAGTTTTTCCGCCAAATCTCGTTTTATCAAATTGCTTTCCGCGCTTTCGGCATCACTCTGCGCGAATCGCTCTAAAGCTAAAGTTTCTTCATCGCTCAAATCGCCGAAACGATTTTCGGGACGACGCTTGAGGCGGCGCAGTTCGTCGTAACAAAGGTTAACCGTAATTTTTGAAAGCCAAGCCGGTAAAGATTTTTCCCGTTCGCCGCGAAAATCTTTCAGGGAAAAGTAAATTTTCGTAAAACTCTGCTGGACGAATTCTTCGACTTCTTCACGCCGGTAAAAAAAGCGGCTGACGAGATGCGCGACGAGTCGGCGATAACGCTCGAACAAATCGGCGAAAGCCGCGTCGTCGCCCGCGAGAACGGCGGCGACTAGCAAATCGTCGGTTTGCGCCGCCACGATTTTCGATTCGCTTTCGGCGGACGTAATTTGTGGACGGCTGATGACCTGTTCCATCGAATTATTGTTTTCGGTCTTCAATACGGCGGTCGCGGTCGGTTTCGATTCGGTAATCCGTCGGCACAGTGAACAATTCGCGCGGCGGCTCGCGGCGTTTGATATTCGTCAGGCGAAAAATCTGCTCGCCGATTAACGGGTCAACATGGCGCGTCATTACGACGGTTTGCAAATCGGCAGAATACCATCGTTCGACGACGACCTGCAAAGGCTTGTCGTTGCCGAGTTTGCCCGCCGGAATTTCAATCGTCGTCCGTGTGCCTTCGACGCTCACGCCTTCCAGAGTTTTCGCGCCGAGCGATTCGGTTTTGCCTTCACCCGATTCGGGCGACGGCGGCGGACGATTTCCGTTTAATGGAATCTTGCGGGCGGTTTTGCGATTCGCGTTGAGAAAATACTGCGTGCCTTCATTCGCGTCGGTGATAAAAATCAATTTTTGCCCCGCGTCGCCGAGGCTGAATCCGCCGACGGTTTCGAGCGGCTGCTCGCGTCTGGTGCGCCCCGCGCCGTCGCGGTAAATCGCGCCCTGACTCTGCGCCGTAATGGTTGAACCGTCATACAAACGGCGCGTATTTTCCATCACGGTTTCGGCGGAAAACGGCGCGTTTTTCACTAATTTATCGCCGAAGCGCATTTCTGCGCCGAGAAATAGAACGGTCGCCGCAGTCGGCGGCTGAAATTTGCCCATCGGCGCGGGAACGCCAAATCCGCCGGGAAACGATTGGTCGGGCGGCAAGCGGCGCGGCGAATTTTCGAGCATCTCATTAAATTCGTCGCGGCTGATTACGCCGTCGCCGTTTTTATCTACTCTGCCGAAATGACGATTCATATTTGCGTCAAATTCAGCGCGAGTCAATTTGCCGTTGCGGTCAATACCTTCTATTGCAAACGGCGGCGGCATTTTTAGTGGTTTCGACGCATTGCCGAATCTTTCACCGTGCGGCGGCGGCGGGCGCGGAATTTCGGTTTCATCAATTACGCCGTCGCCGTTTTTGTCCAGATTTTTGAACATCGAATCGGCGTCGTCATCAAACTCGACGCGCTCGACCGTGCCGTTTTTATTCGTGTCGGCGCGGTCGAACCATTCCGCGCGGCGATTCGGATTGTCGCGCGGCGGTCGCTGCGCCGATGCCGCGAATGTAACCGACAATGAAAAAATTATTAAAACTAAAATTTTACTTTTCATAACTGCTCCTGAATTTCAGAGGCGTAATAAATCGCTTAGAAGTTACGCAGTTGAAGAGGTAGAACGACTGAAACGATATTTTTATCGAACCAAACAGCGAATAGTTGATAACGACAGCGAATAAGTAGTCGTACACAATTAAATACAACTAAAATGCGTGTTCGATAAAGTTCAGAGTCCACGATTCAGCGTGTTGCCGCCGCGCTTCGCGGGCGGCAAGCAAAGGGCGTTCCGCGTTTGGACTCTAAACTTTAACGCGCATGGTATCCCACTACTTGGTTGCGAAGACGGCGTTATTCGCTATTCGCCGTCAACTATCCGCTGTTCGGACAAAGAAAAAATTTCTGCCCGTTTAACATCTCTTTTACTTTTCAACTGCGTAACTTTTATCACTAATAAACTCACTCATTCGCCAAAAAACGAATCGCCCGCGCCGCGCCGTCGTCGCCGACAATAACTTCGGCGTTGACGAGTTCGGAGTTTTTTTCGACGCTCGTCGTAACGCCGAGCGAAACGAGCATCGAACGCGGAACTTTGACGCGCACGATTTGACCGCTTTCCGTCGCGGGCAAATACGACAAAGCGATAAACTCCGTCGCGCTTTCAGCCTTTTGAGAATGTTTGATATTCTTCGCCGGTAATTTTCGCGCAATGATTGGCGAACGGAACGATTTTGATTTTAAAGTCGCTGACGATAGTTTCTTTTCAATTTTGACGGTTGATTCTTTCCACTGCACTGCCGTCGTTAATTGAATCGGCGTTGCGGTTTTTATTTCAGGCGGCTTAGTTTCAGCTTGCGGAACGCCCATAATTTTTTCTTCCCGCACGACGGTGATTTCCATTTGCGCCGAATTGAAAAACCAGACTGCCGCGCTCGCCGTTAGTAAAACCGCGAATGCGCCCGCCGTCGCCCAGTGCCAACTCCAAACGAAAAACCAGCGTTTTTCACGACGCGATTTTTCATCGGTGATACGGCTTTGCAACTGCCGCCAAAGACGCGGCGTATCGGCAATCTCTTCAACTTCTTCGTCCGTTAAAATAGTATTTTGCAAAACCGTTCTGGCAAATCGGTCGAGTTTTTCTTCGGAGAGTTTTGGCGAATGATTTTTGTTCATCAATACAGATGACGCGGCAGACGCGCTTTCGGTTACAACTTTTTCAATTTTTCAGAAACACGCACGGAATTAACGAAGTTACTGTGCCGAAGTTTTAGAAGAACACAGTAACTTCGTTAATTCCGTGCGTGTTTCTGCATTCAACTGCGTAAATAAAATCTGATAAGCACCCCAACAAAAATAAATTAGATTATCGGCAAGCGTTGAGAGTCCAAACTTTAGTTTGCTCCGCCCGCGAAGCGCGGCGGAAGGACACGCTGAAGC
>JAJAYR010000113.1 GCA_026786155.1 Pyrinomonadaceae bacterium | reverse complement strand
GTTCGGACGTTTCGGTTACGCGCAACGCGGCAAATTCCGATTATCACGCTTTGCAAACGCAGTATCAACGCCGCTTGACCAACGGTTTGCAGGTTCTCGCTTCATACACTTACTCGCGGGCGACCGACGACGTTTCCGATGAAACCATCACCGGCGTTCCGCCGAATCTGCTCGATTTAAGGCTGGAGCGCGGACGCGCCGCCTTCGACGTGCCGCACAATTTCACCGCCGCCATCAGCTACGATTTGCCGCGCTTAAAAACAAACCGTTTCGTTCGCGCCATCGTCAATGGCTGGGGCGTTGATACGGTGCTGCGCCTGCGAAGCGGTCTGCCGTTTTCGGTTATCTCGCAGGCTTTCGACCCGATTAACATCGGCACGACGCGGCGCGTTGACCTCGTTCCGGGCGTTCCCGTCTGGCTCGACGACCGGAACGCGCCCGGCGGACGCAAATTAAACGCAGCGGCGTTCATTCTGCCGTCGGTCGGCAGACAAGGCGATTCGGGCAGAAACGCTTACCGCTCGTTCGCCACGCGGCAGATTGATTTGGCGATTCGACGCACGTTCGGCGCGGGCGACAAATTTAAGATTCAATTTCGCGCCGAAGCCTTTAACTTGACCAATACGACGAACTTCGGTTTTCCGGCGGCATCTTTCGGCTTTTCCGGCTTCGGCGAAGCGACTTCGACGCTCGGCAGAACCTTGAGCGGCAACACGGCGACCAATCAAACCGGACCAAGCGCGGGTTTTAACTCGCTCTATCAAATCGGCGGACCGCGTTCCCTGCAATTCGCTTTGAAAATTATTTACTAAAAAAATTACAAAATAGGAGATTTCTAAAAAATATGAAAATGAAAATTACAATCGCGGCAATTTTGGTTCTGGGCTTTACCGCTTTGACGGCTTTCGCCCAGAAAAACGAAGGTCTTTTCTGGATTCGGGAAAACGGCAAATACGGCTACATTGATCGAACCGGCAAAGTCGTTATCGCTCCGCAATACGAAAACACGATGGGTTTCAACGAAGGTTTAGCCGCTACGAAAAGCGGCGGCAAATACGGTTTTATTGACACGAAAGGCGTTTGGGTGATCAAACCGCAATACGATTTCACATATATTTTTATGGACGGCGCGGCGATGGTCAAAGTCGGCAAACAATCGGCGTGGATTGACAAAAGCGGCAAACAAATCATCGCGCCGCAGGATTTTGAAGATGTCGCGCTCGGTTTTTCCGAAGGCAGATTAGCCGTAAAAAAAGGCGGCAAATGGGGCTATATTGACAAAACCGGCAAGCTAATCGTCGAGCCGAAATTCAAAAAGGCGACGAAATTTGAAGGCGGCGCGGCGCAGGTCGAAACCGAAGACGGAATGCACCACTGGATTGACGGCGGCGGGAAGATTTTGTGGAGTCAGAAAAAGGACGACAAAAAACCGGCTGAAAAAGAATCGCACGAATAACGGATATGACCGAATTTTTCAAAATAGGAAAGAAAGTTTTTCGAGCATTCCGTTTGTTTCAACAAATTGCTTGACCGTTTCGATTTTATGTCGTTTCGTTAAAAGGATGTTGCCGAAATCTTTATTTATTCGATAATCAAAAAGGATTAGACACCAACCTAATCTGCTTTCATTACACTAAAAAGCGCGAGTAGCGGTTACTCGCGCTTTTTAGCTTTTAAAGTATTTTTCCAAAAATCTTTTTTAGAAAAATCTGAGTGTATAAGAGGCGCGAAGTCCGCGTCCGGGTTCGGGCGCGAGGTCTTTGATGAACGATTGGGCGTTGCGGTATAGACGATTGTTCAGATTTGAGGTGCTGACCGAAAAAATATGCGCCGTGTGTTCGGTGGCGAAAGTGTATGAGCCGTTAATGTTGAAAAGCCCGTAACCGGCGGTCGGCGTTTCGAGCGAGAAAACATTGTCCAAATCTTTGCGCGAAACGAATACGCCTTCGGGTCGAATGCTCAAGCCTTTGTAGCGGAAATCGAGTCCGACCCGCGCTCTCGCCGGAGTGATTCGCGGCAGCGGAACGCCGGTGTCGCGCAGTTCGGCACGGACTATATCGCCGATGAAAAAGGCGTTGACGTATTTATTGATGTCCACGTCAACCGTCAAATCCGCCCCCGTAAAACGGCTGTCTTCGTGCAAATACGCGCCGACCGGCAAGCCGTCTTCGACATCAACATTGCCGTCGCCATCCAAATCCTGCGGCGCGAGAAAGACGAAATCGTTGATGTTGTAATAAAAGAAACTGCCGTCAATGCGAACCCGTTTGAAGTTTTGACGCAAAGAAAATTCGATGCCGTTGGAACGCTCTCTGGTCAGATTCTGGTCGCCGATTTCAAACGTCACCGTGCCGATGTGCGCTCCTTCATTGTAAAGCTCTTCGAGAGCCGGAGCGCGGTAGGAACTCGTAAAATTGGTGACGAACGACGCGCCTTCCCACAGGCGAATCCGCACCGCCGCCGCGCCGGAAAAGCCGGTGAAATTGCGGTTGATGTAAAGCGCATCGTTCAGCGGATTGTAGCGGTTGCTTTCCACGCGCCCGCCGAATTGCAGAGCCACGCGGTCGAAATTGAATTCTTCGAGGGCGAAAACCGAAAACATATTGTGCTTGACTTTGCCCTGCACGAGAGCTTCCGCGCCGACGGTTTGATAAGCGCGGGTGAAACCTTCAAAACCGAAACGACCCGTTAGGCGTGAATACGGTTTCTGCTCGAACACGCTGCGATACGAAAAAGTGTCGTTATCGAAAGTCGTCGCAATTTCGTCTATGCCGTCGGCGGTTTCGACTTCATCGTGCGTGTAGTCGGTATAATTAAGCGAAAAATTCATTCCGGTAATAAACGAATCGAGATTGCGGAAACCGCCGCGAAACTTGTAATTGCTTGTCCGCAGACGCAAATCAATCTGCTCGTCCGGCACTGGCGGCAGAGTATTGCTGAAACGGTCGCGGATGGCGAAAATGTCGAATTGGCAAGGCTCGCCTTCACCGTTAATTCTTTTTTCTTCCGCCGGTTCGCACGGTTCGCCGCCTGAATTGGTCAGCAATACGCCCGCTTCAAAAAGCGGCGCGTAGGGAACGCCGTAACGCCGCCGATCCTGACCGTAAGTTCCCTGAAAAAATACTTTGTCGCTGTAATATCCGACGCTTCCCGAACCGCCCGTGTAACGCGAAGCGGAATTGGGAACGCTGCCGAACGGCGTGCGGTAATCGCCTTCGCGGATGCCGCTCAAGTTGCCGTTGAAAACGAATTTTTTGTAGCCATATTCGATGCCGCCCGCCAAGCCGCCCTGCCGATTATTGGTCGCGCCCAAACCCGTGAAAAATCCGCGAAAGCCTTCGTGCGCGTCGTTTTCGTCGGAGCTGACCGCGTTGACCACGCCGCCGAGCGCGTTCGAGCCGTAAAGCAGCGTCGCCGGACCTTTGATGACTTCAAGCCGCTCGACGCTCAAAGTATCAATCGGCTCGCCGTGGTCGCCCGACTGCGAGCCGACCGAGCCGGTGCGAATGCCGTCCTGCGTCACCAGTACGCGGTCGCCGTCAAAACCGCGAATGATGGGGCGCGATGTGCCGGGTCCGAACGAGCGTTTACCGACACCGGCTTCGCGTTCGAGAACTTCGCCGATGGACGTGCTTGCCTGTTCACGAATCCGCAAAGAACCGATTGAGTTGACCGATTGGAACGATTCAAAAACCGATTCTTCCGTGCCGGAAGCCGTCACGGTTACTTCTTCGCGCAGCGCGGTCAAACTCAAACCGAAATCAACCGCGCCGGTCGCGCCGCC
>JAJAYR010000112.1 GCA_026786155.1 Pyrinomonadaceae bacterium | reverse complement strand
CGCTTACCACATTTTTGGTCAAACGCTCGCAGCGACACACCACATTTGTCGAAAAAACGCCGACCATCAATGATTTGACCCCAACCGAACTTCGCATTCTGAAACTGATTGCCAAAGACAAAATCAGCCGCGACATCGCCGACGAACTTTTTATCAGCATCCGCACCGTCGAACGCCACCGCTTAAACATCTGCACTAAACTCGACATTCACGGCAACAACGCCCTGCTCAAATTCGCGCCCGAAAACAAACAACAGCTTCTTTAGGAAATTATTAACACACCTTACGCGATGCGCGGTTTTGTCGCCAACGGCGACAAACATTATAGCCCAGCGAGAATCGCTGGGTTAGCAGTAAAACGCATCCCGTCGCTGAAGGCGACGAACAACCGAAATTAGTTGGTGTTGGTCGCCATCAGTCAAGACCTATGGTTTAGGCGAAACCCCTTCACCAAATGCTATAATTTTATTCGCCGGTGGCGGCGGAGAAGTTTTATCAAACGATTGAAAACCAATAAATATTTAGCTTCCAGACTTGTGTAGATACTAATGGCTAAAGCTAGTGGCAATTGAAAAAGCATACTTTTAATGCCAAATTTTCTAATCGGGTTTCGTTTCAAACGTCACGTAGCGCAGCCGCGCCGACGGTTTGTAATTTCTAAATTTCCCGCCGACGACATTGCGCGAACGCGAAAACACGGGACGCACTTCGTAGGTTTTTTCGGTGACGACGATTTGCTGGATTCGTTTTAAAAGTTCGATTCGTTTTCTTTGGTCGAAGGTTCGGCTCAATTCTCCAATCAGCGCGTCCAATTCCGCATCCGACACGCCGCCGAAATTGCTCGCGCCGCCGGTTGCGAGATATTCGCTCAAATCCGCGTCGGGCGAGCCGCCGGTCGTGATGATGCCGGGCGAATTTATCGCCAAATTCCAATCCGTCATGCTTTTCATCGCCGCATTGATGTCTTCGGTCTGCCTGATTTTAACATCGAAACCGATTTCACGCAGTTGCGCCTGCATCGCCGTCGCCAGCGTCGTCCAGTCCGGCTGCTGCGGGTAAACGAGCAGCACGACGGCGAGCGGTTGATTATTTTTATGACGCAATCCGTCAGCTTGTAATTGTCAGCCGCCTTCTTCGAGCAATCTTTTCGCCGCTTCGACATCGGTTTTTTGATTCTGAATCGCCCACGCAAAACTCGGCGGATAAAATCCGGTCGCCGTTTCATAAACGCCGTCCATCACGTTTTCCGCCAGCACTTCATAATTGATTCCGAGTCCGGCGGCGCGGCGGACATTCGTTTCATCGGACGGCGAACGGCGGACGTTGAAAAAAAGTCGCGGTCCGCCGTTGGCGTTTTCGCTCTGAATGAAAAATGCGTTTTGCTGATTGGCGAGCATTCGTTTTGTTTCAGTCGGCGGATACAGCGCGAGGTCGGCTTCGCCGGATTGAACCGCCAAAATTCTGGCTTGCGCGTCCGGCACGAATTTCACCGAAACCGCATCGAGCGCGGGCTTGCCCTGCCAGTAATCATCGAATCTTTCCAAAATCATTTCGCGGTCGTCGAGACCGACGATTTGAAACGCGCCCGTGTAAGATTTCGCCGCAATCAATTTCGCCGTGTCGCCGTTTGCCGCCTTCACCGCGTCCGCGTCATAGACGGGAAAAACCGCTTCATCGGCAAGCGCGGCGGGAACATTCGGGTCGGGCGTTTTCGTCGTTAAAACGACTTCGCGTTCGTTGATTACTTTCACCGAAGCATCAGGCAAAACGGCTTTGGTTGCGGGCGATTCGGCAAACTGCCGGTTCATCGCGTCGGCTAATTTCTGCGCCGTCAAAAAATTCCCGTTTTGAAATTTGATGTTCGGGCGCACAATTAAACGCCAATTCAAACTGTCAATTTGATTGTATGATTCGAGCAGATGCGGTTTGAGATTTGAATTTTCGTCGAGCAGCAGAAGCGTTTCCGCCGCGCCGAATTCCACCAGAAAATAATGCGCGGCTTTGGTCGGTTCGAGATTTTGAATTTTGTAAGACGTGACGACGCGCAGCGTTTTTCCGTTGCCTTCGGGCGCGTCGGCGGGTTGACAGGCGGCGAAAGCGACCGCCAAAAAAAATGCGGTTAAAAATCTTTTCATTGTTTTTCCGCGAGTCGCGTCGCTTGACTGGCGGCGATGAGCCAGCCTTTTTTCGCCTTTACATAAACGAGCGTCCAGCGATATTTTACCGCCGATTGATTTTCGTCCGCGATGCTGCTTTGCCCGACGGCGACGACCGTTGTTTTGCCGTAAGCGCGAAAATTTGTTTCATTGACTTCCGCCGATTCAATCGTTTTATCGCCGGAGACGAGCGCGTCGAGCCGCGCGGTTTTTCCGTCAACCTGACCGGAAGCGTGTGTGTGCGTGAAATCGTCGGCGTAAATCGTGTCGAGCGTTTTCCGGTCGCGCTCTTTGATTGCCGTCAACAATTTCTGCCGCGGCGATTTTACTTCGGAAATCGTTTTGTTGTTTTCCATCTGCGCTTGGACGGCGAAAACGCCGACGAATATCATTGCCGTTCCAATCAGGAAATTTATAAAATGGCGATTCATAAATTTAATTAAGCGAAGTCGCCGGTTAAAAGATTTTAAACGCAAAGGACGCAAAGGAAGATAAGTCAAAAGACAAAATTTTTGGATTTGTTTTAATCTACCTCTAAACCTTCGCGTCCTTTGCGTCCTTTGCGGTGAAATTTTCTTTAGAAGCTGTTTTAAAACTCAAGATTTTGCCCACGCGCACACACGGAAAATACGAAACAAAGAACAATTATTTTAATTTGGTTATATTTTTTCGTCCCTTTCGTGTGTTTCGTAGGCAAAAAAATAGTTTTCAAACAGCTTTTTAGCAAAAATAAATAGAGCGCGTTATTTTCACGGAGGAATTTAACGCGCTCCGTCTAACTAAAAACAAAGATGAAGCGGCTTCGTTTTTAGAACAGAAATTTTGCCGCGAATTGGAACGAGCGCGGTCCGCCGATTTGATAAATCGAGCCGAGTCCGCCGAGACTGCGATTTAAAGTCTGCGTCGCCGCGCCGAAATTGCCGCTCGTCAAAATACCCGACGGGTTGGAGAAGTTGGCGCGGTTGAAAATGTTGAAGGCATCAACGCGAAATTGAATCGCCATCGTTTCGGTCAAACCGAAATTGCGCCGCACCGCTAAATCAACCTGCGACACGCCGAAGCCGCGCAGAGCGTTTCTCCTCAGCGTTCCTTGTCGGGCTTGGGCGTTCGCGCCGGTCGCAAAGCTCGCGTCGAAGGCGGCGCGATTGAAGCGTCTGCCGCCCGGCGCGTTTGCATCGTCAACGTAAAGCGGCTGTCCGGCAATCAAATCGGGACGCACGACGGTTGTAAATCCTAAACCGAGCGGGTCGCGTCCGGTCAGAACATTAACCGGCGTGGCGGTTCTCGCCCGCACAATCGCGTCAATGCCGAAATCGCTGAAAATCGCCCGCCCGATTCCGCCTTCAAAAAATGACGGGATTTCATAACTGACCGCGCCGTTAAAAGCGTGGCGCACGTCGAAGCTCGAAAATCCGCGGTCTACATTCGGGTCGAGCCTGGCGGTCGGTGCTTGAAAATTGTTTTGCGATTCGTCGGAAACATTATCCAGAGATTTGGCGAAAGTGTAGGACGCGATTGCTTGGAATCCGCTCGTCAATCGTCTCGATTTTGTGACGAACGACGGCGAATAATTATAGCGTCCAAAGACGGAAAATTTATCGTTGATTTGATGGTCAATTCGTCCGCCCGTCGCTTCGAGTTTCGACGGATTGGAAAACGCGGCGATATACGGGGCTTCGTTCGGCGCGTCGGCGGAAGCCGCGCCCGTCGGCAATGGAAAAGCGTTCAAAACATCGCGCAAGATTCCCGCCGCGCCGTTTCGCGCCGCAATTGACGGAACGCGCAAGGGAACAGTCGTGAACGGCTGCCGCGCCCAGATTCCTTCGTAAGAGACGAAGAAAAACGTGCGGTCTTTGCCGGAATTGACGACCGCACCGCCTTCGCCGAAATTTAGAAACGGCAGTTTTCCGCCGAACGTGAAACCGTAATCGTATTGCCGAATCGCCGGACGCTTCAAACCGTTTCGATTGTTGAAAAAATTATTCGCTTCAAAAATTTTGTCGCGGAAATAAAGAAAAATATTGCCCGTGTAACGATTAGTGCCGCTTCGGGTAACAAGGGAAATTTGTGCGCCGGGCTGTCTGCCGAACTCCGGCGCGTAAGTCGAAGTCTGAATCGAAAACTCCTGCACCGCATCCACCGACGCAAGGCTTGAAGTGCTGCCCAACGCCGACTGCGCCGCCGCCTCATTGCCGGTCGAGACGAGGCAAAGTAAAAGCCCGCCAAGAATCAATAAAGTTTTCAACATTTTGATATATCCTGAAATAATTTTTTTGGTTAGTGTTACAAAACATTTATTCGTAATACACAGCATAATGGATTTAAAACGAAAAGAAAAATTACATTTACTTAAAACTCGTTTAAGAATTTCTGTCGGAAACTCATTATTTTTTGGAAATGATAAGTGCTAAGATGAAAGCCTAAAGATAAAACTAAAATGAATATTGAAGGAAAAACAGCATTAATCGTCGGCGCATCGCGCGGCATCGGACGCGCTTCGGCGGAATTGTTCGCCAAAGCGGGCGCGAACGTCGTCATCAGCGCACGAAACAAAACGGAATTGATGGAAGCCGAATTCGCGTTGAACAACATCGGCGGCGAAGTTCTGGCGTTGGCGGCGGACGCGGCAATCGAAGCCGATGTGCAGGCGTTGGTTGACGAATCAATCAAACGCTTCGGCAAAATTGATTATCTCGTCCACGCGGCGGGCGCGGGAATTTTAAAGCCGTTCGGCGAATTGACGGGCGACGATTTGGACGCGCTTTTAACCGCCAACGTCAAAACCGCGTTCAATGTTCTGCAAATCGTTCTGCCGAAAATGGCGGAAAACAAGTTCGGGCGCGTCGTGGCGATTCCGGGCATTTTGGGCAAAGCACCGATGATGCAGGCTTCGGCGTATTGCGCGGCGAAATACGCGCTGACCGGAATGATAAAATGTCTGGCGCAGGAATATAAACGCTTCGGCATCCGCTTTTCATTGATGCACTTCGGCGGCGTTGATTCAAACTTCTGGGACGACATCACGATGAAAGTCCAGCGCGACAAAATGCTGTCCATCGGAGCGGCGGCAAATGCTGTTTTCTTTGCCGCAACGCAAGAAGGCGAAGGCGTGATGGCGGAAATTGTGCTGATGCCGGAAAATCATCAGTTGGTGTAAAAAATCTTTTTGGAAATTGCAGATTAGTTCATTACTGAGCGGTCTAAGAATTGCATTGTCAAAAAGATGAGCAAAAGTATGGAAAAAGATATATTTAAGTGTGAATCAAACACTCTTTACCATACTTTTGCAACCAATAGAGGCAATCATTGCTTCTATCT
>JAJAYR010000111.1 GCA_026786155.1 Pyrinomonadaceae bacterium | reverse complement strand
GCTTCGCTCTGGTCGGTGGCGGACGATTCGACACGCGATTTGATGAGCGGTTTTTATCAAATCCTTGAAACCGATTTGAAAATCAGCAAAGCCGAAGCCTTGCGGCAGACGCAAATCAGATTGTTACACGGAAAATATAAGCCTGAACAAATCGCCGAACGCCATCGTTCGGAAGCCGTCCGGTTCGGGGCGAGCGCGAAGAATTTTCCGAAATTTGTTAAAGATGAAAACGCGCCGTTCGCGCATCCGTTTTACTGGTCGCCGTTCGTTTTAATCGGGAATTGGCGTTGAGAGAATTGGCGGTTGATTTTTGTCCGAAAGAAAGTTTGACCGTTTTGCGCCGCGAACTTTGCGTTTAGATAGTGGGGAAGCGTTTTTGAAAATCTGCGAAATCCAGATTAAATCAATGACGACTTTTCGGCGAAAGTTCGCCCGATAAAACGAAGGAACTCTATGAAACAAGTTTGCCGAACTAAAAATTTAAGCCGCTTGACGAACGTCGCGGGTTTGATTTTGTTCGCCTTTGTTTCGTGTTTCTCGTCTGTTTTCGGGCAAAATCAAACGGAAAAAAGTGAGTTGAAAGAACGCATTCTGACGGGCGGCGAAGTTATCGAACGTAAAATCGCCAAAGATGAAATGCACGCTTACACGCTCGAACTCAAACGCGGCGAATTGCTGCACATCACGGTTGAACAGCGCGGCATCAACGTCGTTCTCGCGCTCGCCGCGAATGACGCGAAGCGCAAAATTATTAAACAGATTGATGATGTTGAAAGCGTGAACGGCACGGAAGATTTCGTTTTTATGGCGGAAGCGGACGGCGAATATCTTTTCGGCGTGTTCGCGTCCGCCGACTCCGCGCCGGAAAGCGTCTATGTTTTGAAAAACACCGCGCCTTTCGCCTCGGCGGTCGAACAATACAAAGCATCGGCTGATCTGGAAAAATCGGGCGACGCGGCGTATCAGAACAAAGATTATAATCTGGCGATTCTGTATCACGAAAACGCGCTTAAACTGCGGCAGGAATTGCCTCTGCCGGCGGAGACGGCTTCGCTTCGGATTACTTTGGGTAACAATTATTTCGCTCAGAAAAAGTATGAACAGGCGATTATTTATTATCAGAAAGCCGCGCCGGTTTATCGTGAATTAGAAGATAAACTCAACGAAGGCTATAGTTTAATTAACATCGGCGCGGCGTTGGAGAACCTGAAAAATTATGAACAGTCCACGCCTTTTTACGAACAGGGTTTGCAGCTTTTCCAAGAGTTGAAAGATCGTTCAAACGAAGCCGACACGCTGGAGCGAATCGGCGGCAACCTTATCGCGTCGGCAAAATACGACCGCGCCGCTGACTATTATCGAAAGGCTTTAGGCGTTTATCGTGAACTGAAAAATGCGCCGGAGCGTGAATGCGATGTTTTGAACACGCTCGGCGGCATCAGTGCCGAAGTCAGCGAATACGCCGACGCGCTTCGATATTATACGCAGGCTTTGAATTTGAGCCGCGAAACGAAAAAACGCGACCGGGAAATGAACGCGCTGTCGGGAATCGGCGCGGCGCAGCTTGAATTGGGCGAATACGACAAGGCGATTGCCAACTATGCCGCCGCTGAAAAAATCGCTGTCGAACTGAAAGACGCGGCGGCGGAAGCGAATATTTGGATACAGATCGGCTTGGTTCACACGGAAATCGGGCAGTATGACAAACCGTTCGCCTACTATGAAAAAGCCCGCCGCTTCGCTTTGCAGTCGGGCGATAAAATGCTGGAAGCCAACTCTTTGATAAACACCGGAGTCGTCTATTTTCGCATCGGCAGTTACGCCAAATCCGGCGAATACTTTGCTAAATCGCTAAAAATCGGCGAAGAACTCAAAGACGAAAATATAATTTCCGTGTCGCTCTCCGACCTCGGCAACGTCGCCACGCGCTTGAAAGAATACGATAAAGCAATTGCTTTTTACGAAAAATCTATTCCGATGAGCCGTAAATTAAACAGTGCGGGCGGCATCGTCATCAGCAATTATTACTACGGGATTATTATGCGCGAGCGCGGAAATTTCGCCCGCGCCGTCGCGCTGCATCAGGAATCGGTCAAACTCGCGCACGAACACAAAATCAAAAAATACGAAGCGCGTTCACTCTACGAACTCGGCGCGGATTATCTGGCGCAAAACGATTTGCCAAAAGCCACGGCGAATTTCGAGCAGGCTTTGCGCGTCGCCCGCGAAGTCAAAGTCCGCGACAACGAAGCCCGCGCTCTCGACGGTTTGATGAACGTCCACGCGCGAAGCGGAGCGAAACCGCTGGCGATTTTCTACGGCAAACAAGCCATCAATCTCCATCAGGTTATCCGGCAGGACATCAAATCTTTCGCCCGCGAAAATCAAGCCGATTACCTGAAAGACAACGAGCGAACTTATCGAACGCTGGTTGATTTGCTGATTGCCGAAGGGCGCATCGCCGAAGCCGAACAGGTTTTGCGGATGCTGAAAGAAGAAGAGTATTTCGCCTACGTGCGGCGCGACGATTCGATTGCCAAAGATTTGCTCGCCAATCTTTCGCTGACTGCCGAAGAGTCCGCCGCTTTCAAACGCTTCGGTGAAATCGCCGATAAGACGACCGCCGCCGGGCGCGAACTCGGCGAACTGCAAAGCGAAAGTCTCAATTTTGAGGCGGGAAAATATCCGAAACAAACGCGCCTTGACGAACTCGAAAAACAAATCGCCGATGCCAACAAAGTTTTCAACGCTTACCTCGAAGAACTCGGCGCGAAATTCAAAAACGCGGCGACCGGACAAACCGACACGCGCGTCGAAGTCGTTTCAAATACGCAAGCCCTTTTGAAAGAATTGAACGAGCCGCGCACCGTCGTCATCTCGACGATTGCGGGCGAAGACAAATTGAATTTAATCGTTACGACCGCCGACGCGAACCGCGCTCACACGGTTAATATCTCCGCCGCCGATTTGAATAATCTGGTTTTCCAATTTCGGGACGCGGTGAAAAATCCCGCAGTTGACCCGCGCCCGATTGGGAAAAAACTTTACGACGTTTTATTTCCCGCCGCGCTTCAAAAAGATTTGGACGGCGTGCAAGCCGACACGATAATTTGGAGTCTCGACGGAACTCTGCGTTACGTTCCCGTTCCCGCGCTGTCGCCCGACGGCGTAACTTATCTCGCCGAACGCTATGCCAGCGCGGTTATCACGCTCGCCAGCCGCGACAAATTGAACAGCCCGCCGACGAATCGGAAAACGTGGACGGCGTTGGGTGTCGGCGTGTCAAAATCGTTCGAGAACTTTTCCGCGCTCGCCGCCGTGCCGGAAGAATTGTGCAGCGTCGTCAACGACGCGCAGAACAAACCGTATTGCGACGCGCTTTCCAAAGACGCGAAACAGGCAAACGGTATTATCAGCGGACGCATTTTGCCGGACGAGAAATTCAGCTTGATTGATTTTAAGGCGAATCTCGGACGCTATAAAATTGTCCACATCGCCAGTCATTTTTCCCTGAACGCGGGCAACGAAACCGATTCGTTTCTGCTGTTGGGCGAAGGCAAAACGCCCGCCGACCGCAAATTGAGTTTGGCGGCGGTGCGCGAACAATTCGCCGCCAAATTCGTCGGCGTGGAACTTTTGACGCTTTCGGCTTGCAATACGGCAATGACCGCCGGAAATAAATCGAACGGTTTGGAAGTCGAAGGTTTTGGCGCGTTGGCGCAGCGGCAGGGCGCGAAATCGGTGCTGGCGACGCTCTGGGCGGTCGCCGATTCTTCGACGCG
>JAJAYR010000110.1 GCA_026786155.1 Pyrinomonadaceae bacterium | reverse complement strand
TTCGGCGCCGACATTTTCTTTGCGGGCGTTTTTTCCGCTCATCAAACCTTTGGATGTCGAAACGATATTTACTCCGTAACCGCCGAGGACTCGCGGAATTTCCGCTGCGCCGACGAAAACTCTTCTTCCCGGACGCGACACTCTCGACAAGTGCGTGATTGAAGAAGTGCCTTTGGCATCATAGCGCAAGAAAATGCGGATGGCATATTTTACGCCTTCGCCTTTGGTTACAAAATTATTGATGTAACCTTCTTCTTTCAGAATTCTGGCGACTTCCATTTTCAATTTTGAACCGGGAACATCCACCCGCGGGTGATTCGCGGCAACTGCGTTGCGAATCCGCGTGAGCATATCTGCGATTGGGTCTGTCATTTCTTATTAACTCCGTTAAAATTATTTCAAATTCCAAATTCCAAATTCCAAATCAATCTGGAACATAAAATGTTAAATCTGGAATTTTCCTACCAACTCGATTTAATCACGCCCGGAATTTGTCCTTCCAAAGCCAATTCTCTAAACGCAATGCGGCAAAGACCGAATTTACGCAGAGTTCCGCGCGGACGGCTGCACTGCGAACAGCGATTGCGAACCCGAATCGGGCTGGCATCACGCGGAAACTTTTGCAGTTTCATTACTGCTTCGTCAACGGTTTCGACCGATGAAGCCGGATTGTTGATGATTTTTTTCAACTCCAGCCGACGTTCCGCATACTGCATCACCAGTTTTTTACGTTTGTCGTTTTTTGAAACATTACTTGTCTTTGCCATATATTAAATTCTTGATTACTGCTGACGAAACGGCATTCCCATCGCTTTCAAAAGCGCACGCGATTGCTCGTCGGTTTTCGCGGTCGTCACAATCGAGATGTTCATCCCGCGCGTTTTACCAACTTTATTAAAATCAATTTCCGGGAAAATCAACTGCTCACGAATTCCGAGCGTATAGTTTCCGCGTCCATCAAAAGCCTTCGCCGAAACTCCGCGAAAATCGCGCACCCGCGGCAGAGCGACGGAAATCAAACGGTCGAGAAATTCATACATTCTTTCGCCGCGCAGCGTAACCATCGTTCCGATATTCATTCCCTGACGCAGTTTGAACGACGCGATTGATTTTTTCGCTTTCGTGACGACCGGCTTTTGTCCGGTAATCACGCGCAGTTCTTCGACCGCCGTATCGAGAATTTTAGCGTTAGCAATCGCTTCGCCCATTCCCATATTAACGACGACTTTTTCGATGCGCGGAATCGCCATCGGATTTTTGATGTCAAATTCCTTAGCGATTGCCGGTGCAATCTCTTTGTTATATTTTTCTTTCAGTCTTGCCATTTTTTTATTCGTTTGGGTCTCGCTTATTTTCAGAGCGTTTCCAAACCTCAAAACTTATTTTATTTTTCCGAATCCGTCTTCGTTTCGTTAACTGTTTCGTTATCCGAACTTTTTCTGCGCGTATTCGCGCCGTGCGCCGGTTCGGGAATCAATTCACCGCTGACGGCGACGCGAACTTTTTTGCCGTCGCGGACTTCGTATTTGATGCGCGTCGGTTTTCTCGTTTTCGGGTCTAGCAAGGAGACGTTTGAAATACTAACCCACGCTTCGAGTTCGACGATTCCGCCTTCAATGTTCATTTGCGGAACGGCTTTGCGATGCTTTTTGGCAATCGCCGCGCCTGCAACTTTAACTTTGCCTTTGCGCGTATCAACCGCCATCACTTCACCTTTATAAGGATTACGGTTGCCGTTGTTATCAAATCGGGCATATTCCTTGCCCGCGATAAAAACCACCGTGTCGCCTTTTTTAATTTTGGAACGAATCGTTCCTTTTTTCACTTCTTTCATTTCTTTAATCTTCAGTATCAAACAAAATCACAGCCGCTTTCACTTTTGCCTTTTGCCTTTTTACTTTTTACTTTAGATAACTTCCGGCGCGAGCGAAACGATTTTCATAAAATTCTTTTCGCGGAGTTCACGGGCGACCGGACCGAAAACGCGCGTTCCAATCGGCGTGTTATCATCTTTAATCAGCACGGCGGCATTCTCGTCAAAGCGGATATAAGTTCCGTCTTTGCGGCGCACTTCCTTGCGAGTTCTAACGATAACGGCGTTATAAACTTTACCTTTTTTCGCCGTTCCGTCGGGCGAGGCTTCTTTGACGGTAACTTTAATTTTATCGCCGAGCCGCGCAATCTTTCCGGTCGAACCGCCAATCGGCATAATCATTACTACTCTTTTCGCCCCCGAATTATCGGCGACCGTCAAAGAGGTTTGCATCTGAATCATAATCTCACTCCATTGAGTGGAGAGTTCAGAGTAGAGAGTTGAGAGAAAACCATTTCACTCTCTGCTCTGAACTCTCCACTCTCCACTATCTTTCCGCTTTTTGAATAATTTCAACTACGCGCCAACGCTTTCTGGCTGACAGCGGTCGGGTTTCGACAATCCGCACTTTATCGCCGATTGCCGCGCCTTGTTCATCGTGCGCCATAAAATTTTTGCGGCGTTTGATATATTTGCGATAAATCGGATGTTTGACCTGACGCTCGACGCGCACCGTCACGGTTTTCGTCATCTTATCCGACTGCACAATTCCAATTCTTTCGGCTCGTTTATTGTGATGCGATTTGGCAATTTCGGTTGCCGGTGAATCTGGAGTTACTGCCGAAACCACCGACGAAACGCTATCTGTAACCGTCGCGGAAAACGAACCGATTGCCACGCCGACCGTCTCGGCGATGCTGCTGATAAACGAAGTTTCCTCAGTCGCGTCGGCGGCTTTTATTTCTTCCGGCTTATCTTCTGTTGCTGTTTCCGTATTTTCGGAAACTTCCACATTTTCATCAGCCTTCGCTTCGACCGCGTTTTCTCCGGTTGTTTCTTCTGTCGAAGAAGTTTCCTCGGTTGCTAGTTCTTCGTCTTTGTTCTTTCTTGGCATTTCTTTTTTTCCGGTAAATCAACGATTTAATCGCTGATTTACTTTATATCTGTTTGGCTGCTTTCGCTCTTTTACCTTTAATTTTCGGCTCTCTCTGATTTATCAAAGTTCTGACTTGAGCCAGCGTTTTTTTCTCGCGGCGAATATCGTTGACCGAATCGCCGACTCCCAACGATTTCTTAAACTTCAAGCGAAACAAGGATTCTTTCAAACTATCGGCTTGTTCCTTCAACTCGCTCGTTTCCATCTGGTTGAGTTGTTCGAGTATTTCTTTCTTTTTCATCTCTTAAACAATACCTCCTTCCAAATCGGCGCGATTGACGAACTTCGTTTTGACCGGCAATTTCTGCGCGGCGAGTTTCATCGCTTCACGCGCTAAATCTTCGGGAACTCCTTGAATTTCGTATAAAACTCTGCCCGGTTTAACGACGGCAACCCAATGGTCAGGCGCACCTTTACCGCTTCCCATTCGGGTTTCAGCCGGTTTTTTCGTAATCGGTTTATCGGGAAACATCCGAATCCAGATTTTTCCGCCGCGTTTAATGTGGCGCGTCATGGCGATTCGCGCGGCTTCGATTTGGCGGTCGGTAATCCAACCTGCTTCCAAAGTTTTCAGTCCAAAGTCGCCGAAGTTTAATTTATCGCCCCGCGAAGCTGTTCCGCGCATACGACCTTTCATCACTCTTCGGTGCTTAACCTTTTTCGGCATTAACATAATTTTGTCCTTCGTCCTTCGTCTTTCGTCCTTCGTCTGTTGTCGGTGCAAATTTCTTAATTGCTAAGGACAAAAGACAAAGGACTGTTGACTAAATTATCTATTATTTCTGCCACCGCCGCCGTCATTTCTATCACGACGCGGCGGGCGACCGTCTCCGCGACGGGCGTTGCGGTCAACTTTGACTTCCTTCATCGGGTCGGTCGTCGTTCCGCGGGCAATCGAAGCGTTCGGGTCGAGAATTTCGCCGCGATAAATCCAGCATTTGACTCCGATAATTCCGAAGGTCGTTAACGCTTCGGTAAATCCGTAATCAACGTCGGCGCGTAATGTATGCAGCGGCAAGCGACCTTGCAGAGTCCATTCCGTGCGGGCGATTTCCGCGCCGTTCAAACGTCCGGCAATCATTACTTTAATGCCTTCCGCACCGAAACGAATTGATTCCTCAATCGTCTTTTTCATCGCGCGACGAAAAGCGATTCGTTTTTCAAGCTGCTGCGCGATTTTTACCGCCTGCAACTGCGCGTTGAGTTCGGGCTGACGAATTTCCTGAATCGAAACGATAACTTCGCGTCCGGTTTTCTTCGATAAATCCTCTTTCAGTTTTTCGATTTCCGAACCTTTGCGTCCGATGATAATTCCGGGACGCGCCGTATAAATAATAATTTTCAAACGATTGGCAGCGCGTTCAACGTCAATGTGAGAAACACCCGCGCCCATAAAACGCTTTATCAAGTCGCGCTATAATCCTAAATCTTCCGCCAAAAACGTGGCAAAATCACGTTTCGTATACCAATGTGAGTGCCAATCTTTGTTGTATCCGACCCGAAAGCCGTATGGATGAACTTTTTGTCCCATAAAAATTTATTGTAATTCGAGAATATCGTTTTCTTTCTGCTGCGCTTCGTCAGCTTTCTTCGTTTCGTTTCTTTCCGCCGGAGTTTGCGAAGTAACATTCTTCGCGTCCGATATTTTAGCATCAGCCTTCGCGTCGTCTTTTGCCGCTTTTGAATCTTTACTTTCTTTCGGTTCGCTTACTTCTAAAACGTCCGAAGCGTTTTCCGCATTTTTAGTCGTCGGTTTTTCCGTTTCGATTTCAACCGGCTTTTCGGTTTCCTTCGCTTCGACTTCAACCGTTTCGGTTTCCGCTTTTTCTTCGACCGGCGGATTATCGGCTTTCACCGTTTCCGTCGCGGCAGATTTTTCAACTTCTTCCGTTTGAACGAT
This sequence comes from Pyrinomonadaceae bacterium, assembly GCA_026786155.1. Lineage (GTDB taxonomy): Bacteria > Acidobacteriota > Blastocatellia > Pyrinomonadales > Pyrinomonadaceae. The sequence continues at coordinate 3,989 of JAJAYR010000110.1, read as the reverse complement.
TTCCGGTTCGACTTCGGCAATTGTCGGCGTTTCGGTTTTTTCGACTTTTACTTCTTCCGGCGTTTCAATTGGCAACTCTTCGACTTTCAGCGTTTCGGTTTCCACCGCTTCGGCAACAATCGTTTCTTCAACTTTCGGCGTTTCTTTAATTTCAACTGCCGGAGTTTCTTCCGTTATCACAACTACCTGTTCTTCGTTCGCTTTATCGGCTGCTTTCGGCTTCGGAACAGTCGGCGTTTTCAGTTCGCCGCTTTCGGTTTTCGCCAAAAGTTTTTTGCCTTTTTTCGCTTTATCGTCGTCTTTCGCCACCGGCACATCGCTCGAAACTAAAATCGTGATATGACAATAATGGCGTTGTTCGCGGAAGGCGCGACCTTGCGGCGCGGGGCGCATCCGACGGCGATTTTTGTGCGCTCCCATATCAACGAAACAGGTTTTGACAAATAAATCGTCCGGGTCAATGGCGATGTTTTGCTGTTCCGCCAAATAAGTCGCATTGGCAATCGCCGAGCGCAGAGTTTTGGTAATCGGTTCAGCCGCGCGTTTGTCGGTAAATTTTAAGATATTCAACGCTTGCGACACATTGCGCCCACGAATCAAATCAATCACGAGCCGGGCTTTTCGCGGCGAACCTTTCAAATGTCTTGTTTTTGCTATCGCTTCCATAATCTTTCGTCCTTTGTCCTTTGTCCTTTGTCCTTCGCCGGTTGAAATTCAGTCGAGTTTTGAATCTATATTCAACTTACGAAGGACAAAGGACAAAGGACTAATGACTAACTTATTTTCTCTTTGCCGACTTCTCCGCCTTCGTTCCCGGATGTCCCTTAAAAGTTCGCGTCGGGGAGAACTCGCCGAGTTTGTGTCCGACCATATTTTCCGTTACGTAAACCGGAATATGTCGTTTGCCGTTGTGAACTCCGAAAGTCAAACCGACCATTTCCGGCGAAATCGTCGAACGGCGCGACCAGGTTTTAATCGCCTGCGGTTTGTTCGCGCCTTCGCGGATTTTTCTTAAAATCTTCTGGACGCTTAAATCTATAAACGGACCTTTTTTTAATGAACGTGGCATATCTTTGTTTTGTCCTTTGTCCCTCGTCCTTTGTCCTTCGTTTGTGTTGGAAAACAATCGAGTGCTACCCAAACAATGCAAAGGACAAAGGACGAAGGACAACTGACCAATTTATTTCCTTCTTCTGTCGCGCACAATCATATTGTTCGTGCGTTTGTTGCGGCGCGTTTTGTAGCCGCGTGTCGGTTGTCCCCAGGGCGTTACCGGATGGCGACCGCCGGAAGTTTTACCTTCGCCGCCGCCGTGCGGATGGTCAACCGGATTCATCGCCACACCGCGAACTTTCGGACGCAAGCCTTTCCAGCGATTTCTTCCCGCTTTACCCAAACTGACATTTTCGTTTTCGACGTTGCCGACTTGTCCGACGGTTGCCATACAAACAACCGGAACGCGGCGAACTTCGCCCGAAGGCATTCTCAACTGCGCGTAATCGCCTTCTTTGGCGACCAATTGGGCAAATCCACCGGCTGAACGAACCATCTGCCCGCCTTTTCCCGGACGTAATTCAACATTGTGAATCTGTGTTCCAAGCGGAATGTTGGCAATCGGCAAAGCATTTCCCGGCAAAATATCGGCTTCCACGCCGCTCATTATCGTTCCGCCGACTTTCAAACCGACCGGCGCGATAATATACCGTTTTTCGCCGTCGAGATAAGTTATCAGAGCGATGTGCGCCGAACGATTCGGGTCATATTCGATTTGCGAAACTTTGCCCGGAATGCCCGGTTTATTACGCTTAAAATCAATTATCCGATAATGGCGTTTGTGTCCGCCGCCGCGCCGCCGAACCGTAATTCGCCCGTCGTTGTTGCGCCCGGAAATTCGCGTCTTCGGCTCCAGCAAAGATTTTTCGGGCTTTGCATTCGGAGTCAATTCATCGCGCGTCAGATACGTTTGGTATCTTCGCGCCGGTGAAGTCGGTTTTAATTTCTTAATTCCCATAACTTTCGTCCTTAGTCCTTAGTCCTTAGTCCTTAGTTGTTGTCATTAAATCGAATCCCGATTCTCATCTAACTAACAAAGGACAAATGACGAATGACAAATGACCGATGACTAAATCGCTTCTGCGTAATCAACGTGCGGCTCACCTTTTTTCAAGGTAACGTAAGCCTTTTTCCAAGAAGCGCGGCGACCTGCGTAACGTCCGCGTTTCTTAATTTTTCCTTCGTATTGCACTGTGCGAACTTTCGCCACTTTCACGTTAAAGATTTCTTCAATCGCTTTTCTGATTTCGAGTTTGTCGGCTTTCGTATTAACCCGAAAAGTCAAAACCTGACCGATGTTTTTGTCTTCACTGCTGGCTTCCTTCAAAAGCACGGATTTTTCGGTAACGACGGGCGTATTCAAAACGTCCCAAACACTAAGTTCTGCCATTATTCAGTTTCCTCCGCACCGTTTTTCTTTTCTCTCAACGGGTCGAGCAGATGATTTATCTCTTCAATCGCCGACTTAGAAATCAAAAGTTTTTCGTGATAAATAATGTCATAGACATTCAAACCGTAACCGTTAGTTACTTTCGTTTTCTGCACATTGCGCGAAGCCAGAATCAAATTTGAATTATCGAGCGAATCAACAATCAAAGTTTTCGCGGCTTTCTTCTTGTCATTAAAACCTAAATCCGACATCACATCGAGAAACCCTTTTGTTTTCGGGTTATCGAAACTAAAATCTTCGATAATAATCAAATTACCTTCCCGCAATCTTTCCGACAAAGCTGAACGCAGCGCACCGCGCCGCATTTTTTTCGGCATTTTATATGACCAATCGCGCGGCTGCGGACCGTGAACATTGCCGCCTCCTTTCCACAAAGGCGAACGAATTGACGCGATTCTGGCGCGTCCCGTTCCTTTCTGCTTCCACAACTTTCTTCCCGAACCAGAAACATTACCGCGCGTTTTCGTCGCGGAAGTTCCCTGTCGGCGATTCGCCAGATAATTTCTGACCGCCGCGTGAATCAGCGATTCGTTTAACTCGACACCGAAAATGGCATCCGAAAGTTCGACGTCGCCGACTTCTAAATTTTTTAAATTGCGAACCTTTGCGGTAGGCATAATTTCACTCCGTTCGAGTCTTGGAAGTCTTGGAAATCTTGGAAATCTTGGAAGTCAGAAGATTTTTCTTCCTGAACTTCCGAGACTTTCCAGACTTCCGAGACTTTCCAGACTATCTTCTTTTTTTAACTACCACCAAACTTCCGGTTGCGCCCGGAACTGCGCCGCGAACCATTATGATATTATTTTCAACATCAACCCGCGCCACGCTTAACCCCTGCACCGTAACCCGTTCGTTGCCCATATGTCCCGACGACCGCGTTCCTTTGATGACCCGCGACGGATACGCCGACTGTCCGATTGAACCCGGTTCGCGGATATTCATCGAACCGTGCGACATCGGACCGCGACTAAAATTATGCCGTTTAATCGTTCCGGCAAATCCGCGTCCTTTCGATGTTCCGATAACGTCAATTTTATCGCCGTCCGCAAACATATCGGCTTTTACCTGGTCGCCGACATTCGCTTCAGGAGCGTCCGTCAAACGAATTTCCTTCAAAATACGAGTCGCCGGAACGCCGCCGCCGGTTTTTTCAAAATGTCCGCGCATCGGCTTGGTCACATTTTTCAATTTGATTGGTTTATCTTCGACCAATCCGAGTTGAACGGCATTATAACCGTCTTTTCCACTCGCCGTTTTTGTTTGCACGACAACGCAAGGTCCCGCTTTGATGACCGTTACTGGTGTAACCGTGCCATCTGCCGCAAAGAGCTGCGTCATTCCCATTTTTCTACCGATGATTCCGCTTATCATATCTTTCGATTTTGGATTTTGGATTTTGGATTTTAGATTGAAGAAAGTACCTTCACTGATAAATACGGAGGCACTTTTATCGGGGCATAATATCATCTAAACGAAGTTGCAAGTT
>JAJAYR010000109.1 GCA_026786155.1 Pyrinomonadaceae bacterium | reverse complement strand
CCTATCCACCACCAATTTCAGAGCAAATTGGAAGTGGTCTTGCGCTAAATCTTAGATAAAAAAGGGATGAGCGAATAATTTCATCCCTCATCCCTCATCCTTCATCCTTTACGGAATTACCAGCGCGAATAACCGCCGCCGCCGCCGCCGCCGCTCCGGTCTCCGCCGCCGCCGCCGCCGCCGCGATTGCCGCCGCCGCCGCCGCCTTCTTCACGCGGACGCGCTTCGTTGACGACTAAGTTGCGTCCGTCAAAATCCTGACCGTTAAATTGTTCAATCGCCGCCATCGCTTCTTCCGAAGATGCCATTTCGACAAAGCCGAAACCGCGCGAACGTCCCGTGTCGCGGTCTTCGACGACCTTCGCCGATTCGACCGTTCCCGCCTGAGCAAAATGCTCTTGTAAATCATCACTCGTAACGCCAAACGCCAAGTTTCCAACGTATAGTTTTGTACTCATTATTTTTCCTTTTCCTATTTTTCTTATTTAGTGAATGAAGCAAGGTAGGCTGGAACTTTTCAGGAAAGAAAATTTCTCTAGATGCTTTCTCTATCTATCCGCGACGCGCCCGACCTCTTTGAAGATAACTCTTAAAACAACTTGCTTCCGAAATTTAACCGAACTCTCCAACACCGAACCAAAGTCGTCGCTTGTCTTATCCTGAACGGGCGCATCTACCAGAGATACATCGAGAGCAAAATCTAGAAAATAGTGTGCATTCTTTTTAAATTTTAGGCAAGCGAAATCTTTAATTCACTAAAAGAACGCTGTTTTATTTACCGCTTTTCCTGCAAAACATTCAATATCTTTTCGTGGATTCCGCCGAAACCGCCGTTCGACATAATCGCCACGACGTCGCCGTCTTTTAATTCAGGCGCGAGATGTTCGACAATTGCGTCCGCGTCGGGGAAACTCATCGCCGGTTTGCCTTGCAGTTTGATGTCTTCGACGAGTTCGGCAACGTCCAAAACCTTGCCGAGTTCGCTGGCTTTCGATGTGTTATAAACTCCGGCGATGACGACGTAATCGGCGTAATTAAAGGCTTTCCGATAAGGTTCTTGAAAAACCGCCAGCCGTGACGACCAACTTCTCGGCTCAAAAACCGCAATCAAACGCTTGCCTTGATATTTCGTCCGCAAGGCTTTCAAAGTTTCTTCGACCGCCGTCGGATGATGCGCGAAATCGTCAATCACGGTTACGCCGCGCTCGACTCCGCGAATCTCGACGCGCCGTTTGACCGATTTAAAGGTGCGAAACGCTTCCTGCATTTTTTCCTTGGAAATTCCCCAGGCATCAGCCGCGATAATGACGGCTAAACAGTTTCGCACGTTGAATTCGCCGATTAAATGCGTTTCAAATTCGCCCCACGAATGCGAATCTTTGAAAACCGTAAAGCGCGTCGTCTCGCCCGAAAAATCAATATATCTGGCTTGCCATTTCGCGTCGTCCGAAGTTCCGAAAGTTTCGATGTTAGTGAAAATTTTGCCGTGCATTTCGTCCAAAACTTCACGCGCCACGGGCGAATCAATGCCGATAATCAAACGCCCGTTCGACGGCACGAGATTCATCAGACGCGAAAACGCGAATTTGATTTCCGTGATGTCGCGGTAAATATCGGCGTGGTCGAATTCGACGTTATTGACAATCGCAATTTCGGGCAAATAGTGCATAAACTTCGGCTTTTTATCAAAATAAGCCGTGTCATATTCGTCGCCTTCGATGATGAAATAATCGCTGTCGGAAACGCGAAACGACGCGCCGAAGTTCTGCACGATGCCGCCGACCAGAAATGACGGATGCAGCCCGCCGCATTCGGCAACCCAGGTCGCAATACTCGTCGTCGTCGTTTTGCCGTGCGTTCCGGCAACAACGAGCGAACGCCGCCCGCGAACGAATTCTTCTTTGACGATTTCCGCCTGCGAACGATAAAGCAATTTGCGATTCAAAACTTCTTCGAGTTCCGCATTGCCGCGCGAAATCGTATTTCCGACAATCGTGCAATCCGCGCCGATGTCGGCGTTTTCCGCGTTGTATCCGTGAACAATCTCGATTCCCAATTCTTCCAACTGCGTGGACATCGGCGGATAAACATTCTGGTCTGAACCCGTAACTTTATGTCCACGCGCCTGCAGCATTCCCGCCAGCGAAGCCATCGCCGTTCCGCAAATTCCGATTAAATGATAATGTATTTTTTTTGATTTCATCGCTCAAAAAGACAAAGACTTATTATTGGATGTTGATTTGAATTTAGCAACTTGGACGAAAGAAAATTGTCTGTTTATGCGGAGATTGCTCAAGCATTAGAAGAAATTTAACTCACAGAAACATCACGAAAACGAGAATCTACTTCAAAAATAACAGGCAAGAGTTCAGAGTCCACGCTTCAGCGTGTTTCCGCCAGCGAAGCGCGGCGGGGCAAACTAAAGTTTGGACTCTGAACGTGAAAAATGATTTTTCAGATAGCTTCTGGTGCCTTTAGTGTTATTGGCGGACAAGCCTGCGGACTCTAAAATTCGATTCCCTGCTGCGCGAAGATTCCGGCGTGGAACGGATGTTTGACTTCCTTCATCTCCGTTACCAAATCAGCCATATCAATCAATTCGAGCGGCGCGTTTCTGCCGGTCACGACGATGTGCAGATGCGGCTGTGCTTCACGGACGGTTTTTATCTCGTCTAAAACTTTCTGCAAGTCTAAAAACTTGTAATCCAGAACATAGACAAGTTCGTCGAAAACTAATAAATCGTATTCTTCGCTTCGCATTTTTTGTTGGCAGAGTTCCCAAGTTTCTTCGGACGTTTTGATGTCTTGTGCCGGGTCTTTCGTGTCCCAGGTGAAGCCGTCGCCCATCGTGTGAACCTCGATGCCGAGCAGTTCAGCCGATTCGTGTTCGCCGTAGCGGTCGTTTTTGGACTTCATAAACTGCACCATACAGCAGTTCATTCCGCGTCCCGCCGCCCGCATCATCAAGCCGAGCGCACAAGTCGTCTTTCCCTTGCCGTCGCCCGTATTGACCATCAGCAAGCCCTTCGTATTTTCCTTGTAACCCTCGCGCCGCCATTTATATTTCTTTTCTTTTTTGTCAGTCATTGTATTTTATTTTTCACCGCCAAAGCGCACAGGCGCGAAGGTTTCAAGTCATTTGTCTTTAGTAATTTATTTTAAGCTCGGATAAATTATAGAAATTACGCAGTTGAAGCGAAAAAGGTCTGAGAGATGCCGATTGGTCAGCAATTTTTTATTGTCCGAACAGCGAACAGTTGATAGTTGACAGCGAATAACGCCGCGAGCGCAACTGTTCGCTGTCAGCTATCAACTGTTCGCTGTTAAATCGGTAAAAATGCCGTTTCAATCATTCGATATTTTAACTGCGTAACTTCTAAATTATTAAAGATGTTTCAAACCTCTGCGCCTTGGCGGTGAAAATTCCCGCCTGAAAAATCAGATTGTCAGATTAAACTTATTTCGGCGTCCTTATATTCAATCGCGTCGGACGCTTTATCAATTGCTTTGGACAACTCGGCGATGATTCTTGCTTCGAGTTCGTCCCAATCGCCTTCGACCCGCAAGCCGGAAGCGTTTTTATGTCCGCCGCCGCCGAATTTTTCCGCCACGCGAGCGACGTTGATGTCGCCCTTCGAGCGCAAACTAACGCGATATGTGTCGGGTTTGACTTCGCGCATATACAAAACCGCTTCGACGTCTTTTGCCGCGAGCGGAATGTTGACGAAGCCGTTATTGTCGCCGTCAACCGATTCGGCGTTGTCCGCCATGGCGACCGTTTGGCGCATCAAGGCAATCCTGCCGGTCGCGTCGCGGCGCACGGTATCGAGAACCTGCCGCAGTAATTCGATGCGGCTCCAAGGATATGAATTATAGATAACTTCGGAAACGGCGGCAGGTTTAACGCCGACTTTTATCAGTTCGGACGCAACCTTTAAAGTGCGGTCGGTGGTGTTCGAGAAATGGAAAGAACCCGTATCGGAAACGATGGCGAGATAGATACATTCGGCGATTTCTTTGGAGATGCGTCCGCCGATGGCTTTGCACAGATTATAAATCATTTCGCCGACCGCCGAAGCCGTCGCATCAATCCAATTTATCGTGCCGAAATGCTCAGATGTCGAATGATGGTCAATGTTGACGGTTACTTGAGATTCTAAACCCTCAATGCCGGGACGCGCCAAATCGGAACATTCGATGACAAAGACGGCATCGTATTTACCGTTGACTTCCGAAATTTGTTTTATCTCATCTGCACCGGGAAGCGTGAGATAGGAAACCGGAATTGCGTCCCGCAGCACGACTTCCGCGTCTTTTCCGAGCGAACGCAAGAGCCAGCACAACCCAAGCGACGACCCGACACCGTCGCCGTCGGGTCGGACGTGCGTCGTGATGGCAAAACTCTGTTTGTTTTCAATTAACTCGACTACTTGGCTTAACATTTTTTCAACAACGGAAACCGAACGAGTGGAAAGAATGAAGTTTTATTTGCCTGCATCTTCCGCTTCTGCGCCTTCCGTCAAATTTATTTCCTGTAAAAGTTCTCCGACGCGGGCGGCATTTTCTTCCACCGTGTCGCGCACGAAGTTAAGGATCGGGGCGTGTCGTAAATTTAAACCGAGCGCAACCTGCTGTCGGATAAACGTCGCGGCGTGCTGCAAGGCTTGTAAGGCTTCTTTAATCTGACTTTCGCTGCCTTCGACGAGAACGAAAACTCGCGCGTCGTGTAAATTATCCGAGACGCGAACGTCGGTTACGGTCACGGAAATCAGTCGCGGGTCGTCGAGTTCAAATCCGACAATCTCCGTGATTTCTTCGCGCAGGGCTTCCGCTAATCTTTCAGGTCTTCTCATTTACTGTAATGAAATCGGCACGAATAAATTGTAATTTCTTAGTCAGAAACTTTATAAACAAGGCGATGCTCGTCGGTTATCCGTCTTGACCAAAGTCCTTTCAAATCGTGTCTCAAAAGTTCGGGTTTGCCGATTCCCGAAAACGGATTGCGCCCGATGTCTTTGATAATCTCGTTAATTCGCGCGTAAGTTTTTCTATTGTCAGTCGCCCAAAAGTTATAATGCTCGAAGGCATCGAAAAGAAACGAAATCTTTCTCATAAACTTTCAATGTCAATATAGATACGTTTCGTCGGGTCTTCAGCATCGCGCAGGGCTTTCATCAAATGTTCACGATTAGCTTCGGTCGAGAGCAGATATTCGGTCGTATCCATCTCTTCTTCCTCGACAAGAACGATAACTTCGACTTCCGTTCCGACCGGCAAATCAGGCGCGAAAATCTCGACCGCGCCGTTTGCTCCGACAATCGCTTTTTCCTTGACGGCTGTAATCATTTTTATAACTCCGTCGCCGCGATTTTTTCGATGACGAACGCTTCGATTTCATCGCCGATTTTGATGTCGTTGAAATTGACTAAACTGATGCCGCATTCAAAACCCTGACGGACTTCGCTGGTGTCTTCCTTGAAGCGTTTGAGCGACAAAATATCGCCCGTCCAGGCGACCACGCCGTCGCGGATGATGCGAGCTTTCGCCTGTCGGCGAATCAAGCCGTCGGTTACGCGGCAACCGGCAATCGTGCCGACTTTGGAAACTTTGAAGGTTTCCTGCACGACGGCTTTACCGAGAATCGTTTCCCGCTCAATCGCGTCGAGCATCCCAATCATCGCCGCCGTAATTTCTTCTTCGATTTTGTAAATAATCGAGTGCAGACGAATATCAACCTGCTCCTGTTTCGCCGTGTCCGCCGCCCGATGTTCGGGACGCACGTTGAAGCCGATGATAACGACCGCCGTCAAAGTTTGGTCGGCTTGCGTCGCCGAAGCGAGCAGCACGTCCGATTCGGTAATCGCGCCGACACCGGAGCGAATGACGCGCACTTTGACTTTTTCCGTCGAAAGTTTTTCGAGCGTCGAGCGCAGAACTTCGACCGAACCCTGCACGTCGGCTTTCAAAATAACCAGCAGTTCCTTGATGTCGGCGAGTCCGAGCGATTTGATGCCGCGTTTCGTCGTTTTGAGCATCGCCGCTTGCCGCGCCTGCATCTGTCTTTGGCTGGCGATGGAAACCGCTTTATCAATATCGGAGACGACTTGAAAAGTATCTCCGGCTTGCGGAACGCCCTGCAATCCCAAAACTTCAACCGGCGTGGCGGGCATCGCGTCCGTCACGATTTCGCCGCGGTCAGAAAACATCGCGCGGACTTTTCCGTAAAACTGCCCGACGATAAACGGGTCGCCGACGCGCAGAGTTCCCTGCTGAACCAAAACCGTCGCCACCGAACCGCGCCCTTTGTCGAGTTTGGCTTCGAGAACGACACCCGAAGCGCGGCGCGTCGGACTCGCTTTCAAATCCAAAATATCGGCGGACAGCAAAACTGTTTCGAGCAAAGTGTCGAGATTTTCGCGCTTTTTGGCGGAAACTGAAACCATTTCAACATCGCCGCCCCATTCAATCGGCTGCAAACCTAATCCGGCAAGTCCTTGTTTGACTTTATCAGGATTCGCGTCCGGTTTATCAATCTTGTTAATCGCCACGATTATCGGAACGCCCGCCGCTCTCGAATGTTCGACGGCTTCGATGGTTTGCGGCATCACGCCGTCATCCGCCGCGACGACGAGAATCACCACGTCGGTCGCTTTTGCGCCCCGCGCCCGCATCATCGTAAAGGCTTCGTGTCCGGGTGTGTCGAGAAAGACGACGCGCCGCTGTTCATTTTTATTGTCGGGATTCTGCACGAAAACGCTGTATGCGCCGATGTGCTGAGTGATTCCGCCGGCTTCGCCTTCGGCGACGTTACCCGACCGAATCGCGTCGAGTAAAGAAGTTTTGCCGTGGTCAACGTGTCCCATCACGGTTACGACCGGCGCACGCGAAACTTCGACATCATCTGAATCCGAGGCAACCAGTTCCTCAAATTCCTGTTCGATAACCATTGCTTCATACGGCACGAAACTGACGGCGTAACCGTAGCTTTTGCCTAATTCAACCGCTATATTTTCGCCAATCGGCTGGTTGAGCGTCGCAAAAATTCCGCGTTTGACGAGCAACTGCACGATGTCGCGCGGCGTAACTCCGAGTGCCTCGGAAAATTCACGAATGGTTGCGCCTTCGGTTAAACGAACAGCTTTTAAATTACTGCTGTCAACTTTGCCGACTTGCGCCAGCAGCCGTTCTTCGATGGACAGCGGACGCGGCGCGGCAATATCGCGCTCATCAAATCTGCCGCCTTTGTCGGCAAATCTGCCGCCGCCTTTTTTAGCGGCTGACCGTCCGAGTTTTTTGCGCTGGTCGGCGGGCGGCGTATAGACGGTTTTCGGCGTGGCGGTTTCGCCCGGCGTTCCGCGCAATTCGGGAGCGCGACCGCCGCCGCGCACATCGCGGCGCGAATCGCCTCTTTTCGGTCTTTCGTTTTTATCTATATTTAGCTTACCGCTCTTCGTTTGAACTTCGCTGACGACCCGTTCGCCGGGTTTAACTCCGGCTTTCAGCGCGTCTTTGGTCAAAGTAAGCTGTTTGATTTGCGTTCCCGTCGGACGTAAAACGCGCGTCGTGGTTTTAGGCGTTTTCGCTTGAACCGCTTGAACCGGCTGTTCGGCAACTCCGACTTGTTCCGGCGACGCTTCAACTTCCGCAGACATTTCCGGCGGCGCAGCTTCGACAATTTCTTCGGCAACCGGCGGAGCAGTTTCGGCAGCGATAATTTCCGGCGGCGGCTGAACGACAATTTTTTACTTTAATTCTTTAATTTGTCCGGTCGTCCGCGGTGCAGCGTCAGCCGCGACGGATTGTCTCGCTTCGGGTCGTCTGACTTGCGAAATTCTTTCGGTTCTCGTTTCCTGCGGCGCGGTTTCCGGTGTCGGCATTTCTTCGATAGTGCTTTCCGGCTTGGCGGTCGCTTCTTTTTTGATAACTTTAACGACCCGTCTGGGTGAAGTTTCGCTCTTCGGGAAATATCTGTTACGCACTTTCTCCGCTATTTCCCGGCTCACGGAGTTAGACGGCACGCTCACATCGGCGCCTTCGCGCCGCAATTCTTCGATCACGCGCTTGGTGTCCTGCTTCAACTCTCTTGCTAAATCGTATATCCGAACTGATGTTCCTACCGCCATATTTTATTATCACTCTCAATGCTGATTTTCGGTCTTTTTTCACGAACCTCAGCCGTTCCAAACGCAAGTATCTTTTACCGGCTGTGCCTCAAATAAAAATCATACTTGCTCCTTTTCGGGTGAATCTTCCCCGCCTGTTTCAATCGTTTCGCCTTCAATATCTTCCGACAATCCATCATTCGCCGATTCTTCGCCAGCGGTTTCTGAAATGTCTTGAGGTTGTTCCGGCGCGATTTCCGAACCTTCAACTTCCGCGGCAATCGCTTCCTGACTTTCTTCCGCCGATGCTTCCGAATCAGCCGGTGCGGATTGCGCGTTGCGGGCATCAACAATCGCCTTCGCCGAACCGATAATTTTTTCGGCAGCGTCGAGACTCAAATCGAGAATATCAACCAAATCGTCAACCGAAGTCGCCGCCAAAGTTTCGACATCGGCAATCCCCTTTTCCTTCAAGTCAGCGGCTTGCATCGCGGTTACGCCTTGCAGAGCCGTAATCGGAACGGCTTCGCCCGAAGCCATCATTTTACCCATTTGCAGCGCGATTTCCCGTTTCAAAAGTTCTTCACTCACGATGTCAATATCCCAGCCGACGAGCCGCGTCGCCAGCCGCACGTTTTGCCCGCGTTTGCCGATTGCCAGCGAAAGTTGGTCTTCATTGACGATAACTTCCATCTTGCGATGGTTGATGTCGGTAATCCGCACCTGCGAAACCTTCGCCGGAGAAAGAGCATTTGCCGCAAACACCGAAGGTTCGTCCGACCATTCGATAATGTCAATTTTTTCGCCGCGCAGTTCTTTGATAATCGCCTGCACCCGCGAGCCTTTCATTCCGACACACGCGCCCACCGGGTCAACGTCTTTTTCATTCGACGTAACGGCGATTTTCGCGCGGTCGCCCGGTTCTCTGACGGCTGATTTGATAACGACCGTATCGTCGTAGATTTCCGGCACTTCCATTTCAAAAAGTCGTTTGAGCAATTCCGGCGAAGTGCGCGAGGCGATAATCTGCTGACCTTTCAAATCTTTCGAGACATCGGCAATGACGACGCGAATCCGCTCACCTTGATTCCAGGTTTCGCTGCGGGCTTGATGGTCGCGTTTCGGGACAATCGCTTCGAGATTATTGCCCAAATCAATAATCATATCGCCGCGCTCAAATCTTTTGACCGTGCCGTTGATCAGCGTTCCGATTTTATCAACGTATTCGTCATAAACTTTTTCGCGGATGGCTTCGCGGACTTTCTGCACGAGAATCTGCTTGGCGGTTTGCGCCGCGATGCGTCCGAGTTCTTCGGTCGGCAGCGGAATCAAAAGCATATCGCCGAGTTCGACTTCATCGCCCGCCAATTCCTGCGCTTCTTCCAGAGAAAGTTCGGCGGATGGGTTTTCGACGACGGCGACGACTTCCTTCTGCGCGGAAATTTCAATCGTGCCGTCCTCCATATTCCATTCGACCTGAATGCTGTCGCCGGTTTTGTCCTGCGTCTTGAATTGTTTGCGAGCCGCCGCTTTGACGGCTTCCTTCATCGCTTCGATGACCAAATCGCGGTCAATTCCCTGCTCGCTCACCAACGCTTCGATACTTTGTCCGATAGATGTCATAACCTTTAATTAGTGGCGAGTGGTGAGTTTCGGAAAGTTTTTCACTCACCACTCACCACTCTCCACTCTCCACTATTTGTTACGTTTCAACTCTTCCTCTAAATCAATTTCCAAATTGGCTTTGGCAACCGCGCTGAACGGAAAACGCGCCATGCCTTTGGTTTTGTCGTCGAAAACGATTTCTTCGCCTTCGATACCAGCGATGCGCCCGCGAAAATTCTTTTGCCCGTCAACCGGCGCGTTTAATTTTACCTTCGCCAAACTTCCCGCAAATTTTTTGAAATCCTGCAAACTATAAAGTTCGCGTTCCAGACCGGGCGACGAAACTTCCAGCAAATAAGCCGCCGGAATAAAATCTTCCGTGTCGAAAATCTTTTCTAACTCGCGGCTCATCAGTGTGCAGTCTTCGTGCATTACGCCGCTTTCTTTGTCAATAAAAATACGAACGGTTAATTTTTTACCCGAACCGGCGACTTCCGCCTGAACGAGTTCCAAATTGTTTTCCTTCGCCACGCGCGTCGCGGCTTCGCGGACTCGTTCTTCGATTAAATGTTTCATCGGCACGTCTTTCGCCCAAAATAAAAAGTGGGCGCGAAACCCACCGAAAACGTCCCACGCCTCGCAGGAAACGAATATCTTACACGAATTTAAAGCCCGTTGGCAAGCGAATCTATTCGATGCTCGTTTTTAGTTTGCCGATTGCCGAATTTATTTCGTTAAACTTTCTTTCCAACTGCGCGAAATTTTCTTTTGAAGTGTTGGAGGTAAATTCTTCCAGCAAAATCAAAAACTGTTTGGTTTCGGAAGCGATTCGCGCCGCTTCCTTTTTTAGTATTTGAGCCGTATCCGGCTGGTCGCCGCCCGTCTTTTTGGCTTCGGTTACGCCCCAGTGAGTAATTTTAACGAAGTTGAGTTTCGACGTTTCGGCAATCCAGCCCTGACCGCTCAACATTTGAAAAATGTCGTTGTAACTGCCCAAAAACCCCTGGCTTTTGACCAAATCTTTCAAATCGGTGGTTGCTGAATCTTTTCCGCCGGTGGCTTCGTAAAGTTTCGATAAAACTTTGTGATAAACGTCCATATTTAAGAATTCGCCGCCGGTTTCAAAAGTCGAATCCGAACTTAAGTCAATTTTATTTAACAACCGCAATGTTTTCAAAAGCCAGCCGCGCCGCGCCCATAATTCCCGCGTCGTCACCTAACTCGGCGCGAACGATTTTAGCACGTTTCGCCGGTTCTCGATAAGCACGGCTTTTTATTTCATTTTCAATAAACGGTAAAAATAAATCCCAGCCCGCCGCCGCGCCGCCGCCGATCACGATAATTTCCGGGTTGAGAGTATTTATCAAACCCGCCAGCGCAATGCCGAGATAAAAACCTTGCTGCCGGAAAACTTCGAGCGCGAGCGCGTCGCCGGATTTGCCTGCCTGATAAATTTGCAGCGCGGTCAGATTCGCATTTTTGAGCAGATGCGAATCGGGAAATTGTTCGCCCAACTCGTAGGCGAGACGTTTGACGGCGGAGGCGGAAGAATACTGCTCGACGCAGCCGCGCGAACCGCAGCCGCAGGGCGCACCGAACGGTTCGACGCAGATATGTCCGACTTCTCCGGCAGTTCCGTCAATGCCGCGCAAAATTTTCCCGTCAATGATAATTCCGCCGCCCACGCCCGTGCCGAGCGTTACGCAAATCGAATTCTGAAAGCCTTTTGAAGCTCCGCACCAACTTTCCCCGATTGCCGCCGCGTTCGCGTCATTCTCCAAAAAACACGGGAGATTCAATCTTTTCCCGATTTCGCCGCCGATTCCAAATTCGTTTAACGCCGCGACGTTCGGAGCTTTTAAAACGATTCCTTCCGCCGCATTAACCGTTCCCGGCACGACCGCCCCGATTCCCAAGACTTTTCCCGCCGATTCGACCGCCCGCCGACATTTTTCTGCCTCATCGGTAATTAAGCATAGAATTTCCTGAGCGTCTTCGGTGCGCGGAGTTTCGCGTTTGGTGCGAAACAAAATACTTCCGTCTCGGTCAACCGCCGCCACTCGTAAATTCGTGCCGCCCAAGTCCGCTGACAATACAATTTCTCTGTTCATTTTTGCTTTTGAAAAATAAAACTCTCTCTTTTGACCTTGAAATCAGGTGTCTGAAATCGTATCTGACATAAAAATTTAAGGATACCAAATTTTCGACGTAAAATTTCCTGCAAATGAAACTTTAAATCAGTTCGGAAAATATGTTATAAAGTAAATGACTTTTAGGTTTTGCGAAAGTTTGCCAGCCTAATTAAAATCAACCTTTGAATTCTTCCGTTTATGACCGAGATTTTATTGACATTAAATCGTAATTCGTGTAAAAAATTCAAAGGCTTGATTTTTGAAATTATTGATTCAACGCGATACAAGAGGAGAAATATGAATAGCAATTTATGGATTCGGAAGGCACTTTCAACGTGCTTGGTGGTTGCCATACTCGCAACCGGCTCAATGTTTGCTCTGGCAAATTCAGAAAGAATTGCCGGAGAACTGACCATTTCAGGTAAAAATGCCAACGGTGAAACATCGTTTGTCAAAGTTAACGGCGAAACTGCTCAAAACGGTCGCTCAATCTTTTCGTCCAGCACGATTGCCACGCCGGAAAACGTCGGCGCAGTTATCAATTTGGGAAAATCCGGCAAAATCGAACTCGCTCCGAATACGATTTTGGTTTTGTCTTTTGACGAAAAAGTCATTAGCGGCGATTTATCTGCCGGTCAAATTACTGTTTTGAATTCTGCCGAGACGGTTAATATCAAAACAGCTAACGGCACAATCGCCACACTTAACAGCGGTGATTCGGCGACAGCAACCGGAAAAGCTCAGGATGACGATACCACGGGCGGTGGCGGCAGCGGCTGGGTAGTCTGGGCATTGATTCTCGGCGGCGCGGCTGCCGGTATCATCATCGCGGCGACCAGCGATAACAATCGTGTTACCGTCGGCGGCGGCACGACGGTAATTAGCCCGACTCGTTAATTTTTTTTGAAAATCTTTCTTGAATGATTTAACTTTTAAATTATAAACTGAGAAAGGTTTATTACTTTTTATAAGGTTTGATACAGGAGGAGTTTAATATAATGCTCGGCACAAAATTGATTCGTAAATCTTTAACATTGTTGACCGCCGTTGCCGTTTGGAGTGCTTTTTCGATGATTGCACTTGCCGCTCCAGGCGATGTGATGGGTGAAATTACCGTTACCGGACAAGTTTCCGTCAACGGGCAAGCGGTTGTTTCCAATTCTACTTTAACTTCCGGCAGCACCATTGTTACCGGAGCCAATTCGTCCGCTATTGTCAGCTTAGGCAAAAACGGAAGAGTTGAAATTCTTTCCGATTCGTCAGCGACGCTGCGGTTCACCGATAATAGTATCGTAGGAATGCTCACGGCGGGAAAAGTTCGCGTTTCCAACGCCGCCGGTGTCGGAACGACGATTACTACCAGAAATGCCACCATCATCGCGGATGCCGGTCAAGCCAACGTCTTCGGCGTTGATGTCGGCTGCGGCGATGAAGACCGCTGCGCTCAAACTTACGTCGAAACGACCAGCGGATTGGTTACTTTAAGAAACGGTTCAACCGATAAACAGGTTGCCGCCGGAACCGACACGACGTTCGGTAATCCGTCGCAAACCGGCTGCAAACCGTGTCTGCGTCCCGGAAGTGCCGCGCCGGTGGCGACTGCCGGTTTAGGTGCCGGTGCTATCGCCGCGATTTTGCTGGCGGCTGCCGGTGCGGTCGGAGCGGCGGTTTTCTTGGGTTCGGACAACCCGACGGAAGTCGGCGGCGGTGCCATCATTGTTAGTCCTTCTCGCTAAAACTTAACGGATAGTTCACATTTATATTTATACGAATGGGAACTTGGCGTAAGAAACTTTTACGGGTCATATTTTTTTAGTATGACCCGTAAAAATTTGTCTTAGTTTGTGAATTATTGAACAAAATAAACTTGATTTAACTTTTTATTATGCACATTGCAGTTATTGGAACAGGTTATGTCGGATTGGTAACGGGAGCGTGCTTTGCCGAATTCGGCGTTGAAGTTACCTGTGTGGATGTTGATAAAGGAAAAATTGACCGTCTTAACGACGGCATTATTCCGATTTATGAACCGGGCTTAGACCAGATTGTCGAACGAAATTCAAAAGCGGGCAGACTTCATTTTACAACCGATATTAAGTCTGCCGTCGAGCAGGCGTTAGTAGTTTTTTTGGCGGTTGGAACGCCGCCGAAAGAGGACGGCTCGCCCGATATGAGTTATTATCAGCAGGCGGCGAAAGATATTGCCGAGGCAATGAACGGCTATAAAGTTTTAGTGACGAAATCAACCGTTCCGGTCGGGACAGGTAGATGGCTGCGGGAATTTGTGGCGGAAAATCAAACGACAAAGACGAATTTCGGTGTCGCGTCAAATCCCGAATTTCTACGCGAAGGCGCGGCAATTGACGATTTTATGCGTCCCGATAGAGTCGTTGTCGGCAGTAACGAACCGGATGCGATTGCGATTATGAAAGACCTTTATCGCCCGCTTTATTTGATTGAAACGCCGGTTGTCATTACCTCGCTCGAAGCCGCCGAACTTATCAAATACGCGGCGAACGCTTTCTTGGCGACAAAAATCACCTTCATCAACGAAATCGCTAATTTGTGCGATGCCATCGGCTGCGACGTTCACGATGTCGCCCGCGGAATGGGAATGGATAATCGCATCGGACGCAAATTTCTGCATCCCGGTCCGGGTTACGGCGGTTCGTGTTTTCCGAAAGACACCCGCGCCTTTACCAAAGTCGGCGACAAATACGATGTCGAAACTTCGGTGGTGGACGCGGTGATCAAAGCCAATGAATTTCAGCGGCAGGCGATGATTCCGAAAATCGAAAAACTTCTCGGCACGATAGACGGCAAGCAAATCGGCGTTCTCGGACTTTCGTTCAAACCCGAAACCGACGATATGCGCGAATCTCCGGCGGCTGATATTATCCGCGAACTGCAAACGCGCGGCGCGAAAATCAAGGCTTACGACCCGGTGGCGATGGAAGAAGCCAAACATCTGCTTTCCGACATCGAATACGCGACCGACGAATATGACGCCATCAAAGATGCCGATATTCTGGTCATCGTAACCGAATGGAATCAGTTCCGGGCATTGGATATGAAAAGAGTCAAGCAACTTTTGAAATCGCCGAAAATCGCTGACCTTCGCAACATTTACGAGCCGAAAGATATGCGCGAAATGGGATTTGAATACGTCGGCGTGGGAAGATAGTTTTTAACGATGACGGATAGAAAAGATGAAGAACAAATTTTTTGTTCTTCATCTTTTTTAACTTTCCGAATCTGTGATAATCTGTGGTTTCTTTTGCTTTCTGGAAAAATTTATGGCACTGACAAATAAAGTTCTTGTAACCGGCGGCGCGGGATTTATCGGTTCAAATCTGGCTGACGAGTTAATAAAACAAGGCGCGAAAGTCGTAATTTTAGATAATTTCGTTACCGGCTTTCGTGAAAATCTGGAAGAAATAAACGGCGATTTCGATTTTATCGAAGGCGATTTAAATGATGACGCAAAGCTCGCACAAGCGGTCGAAAATGTCGAAATAATTTTTCATCAAGCCGCGCTGCCGTCCGTTCCCCGTTCGGTTGAAAATCCTCTGGAAACTCATCAAGCCTGCGTCAACGGCACTTTCAATTTGTTGCTGAAAGCTAGGGAAAATAACGTCAAGCGCGTCGTTTATGC
The DNA here is from genome assembly GCA_026786155.1 of Pyrinomonadaceae bacterium. Taxonomy (GTDB): domain Bacteria; phylum Acidobacteriota; class Blastocatellia; order Pyrinomonadales; family Pyrinomonadaceae. The sequence continues at coordinate 2,304 of JAJAYR010000109.1, read as the reverse complement.
CGCTTCGAGTTCTGCCTACGGCGATCAGGAAACGCTGCCGAAAATCGAAACGATGCGCCCCGAACCGCTCTCGCCGTATGCCGCCGCCAAGTTGATGGGCGAGTATTATTGTCAGGTTTTTACCAGTGTCTATGGTTTGGAAACGCTTTGCCTGCGCTATTTTAATGTTTTCGGTCCGCGCCAAAATCCCGCGTCGCAGTATTCGGGCGTTATCTCGCGTTTCGTGGACGCGCTGATGGCGAATAAGACTCCGATTATTTACGGCGACGGCGAAACGACCAGAGATTTCACTTATATCGCCAATGTCGTTGACGCGAATATCAAAGCCGCGCAGACCTCGAAAGGCATCGGAGAAGTGATGAACGTCGCCAACAGCGAGCGGATTTCTTTGAATGAATTGCTGGAAGTTTTAAAGAAAATCACGGGCAAGGAAGCTGTTTCCGCCGAATATCAGCCCGAAAGAAAAGGCGATGTCAAACATTCTCAAGCCGACAACCGACGGGCAATCGAATGGCTCGGCTACGAAAAACTCGCCGGTTTGGAAGAAGGTTTGATAAAGACGATTGATTGGTGGAAAGCCAGTCGTTTCGCCAAACAAATGGCGAGTTCGGTTTAGCAAACTATTTTCTTTTAACAATTACGAGCGTTATATCATCATTGGCGGGCGCGGTTTGCGTAAAGGCGGAAAGCGCGGATTCGACTTTATCGCGCAATCCGGCTGCCGACGCTTTCAAATTTTTACTGACCACCTGCGTTAATCTTTCCATTCCGAATTCATCGCCCTTCAAATTATTCGCTTCCGAAACGCCGTCCGAATAAATAACCAAAGCCTCGTTCGGTTCTAATTTGGCTTGTCCGACTTCAAATTCCGCCGTCGGCAGAATTCCGAGCGGAAAGCCGCCCGCTTCGAGCAGTTTGACCGTGCCGTCGGTGTGTCCGATGAGCGGCGGATTGTGTCCGGCGTTGATGTAATTTAAAACGCCCGTTGACGGGTCGAGTTCGGCGATGAAAAGCGTGACGAAGCGATTGGTCGGCGTGTTTTCGGCGAGATATTCGTTGACCGAGACAACCGTTTGATGCAGAGAGGTTTTGGCAGCAACCTGTCCGTGAATGGCGGCGTGGAGACTCGACATCAAAAGCGCGGCGGCAGTTCCCTTGCCCGAAACGTCGCCGAGCGCAATCAGCATTTTGCCGTCGCCGGTCGGAATAAAATCATAATAATCGCCGCCGATTTCATAGCACGAAAAAGAAATTCCCTGAAATTCGTAACCGTCCACCAGCGGCGGCGCGGACGGCTGAAACCGCTGCTGAATTTCCGTCGCCAGTTCGAGTTCGCGTTTGATTCTTTCCTTTTCAAAGCGTTCTTCGAGCAGTTTGGCATTTTCCACGCGAATCGCCGCGACGGAGGCGAGCGTCGTCAAAATACTCAAATGTTCTTCGGAAAAAGTCGCTTTGTCGGTCGGCGAATCGGCGTAGATAATTCCGAAAACTTCGTTATCGCCGACGCTCAACGGCACGGCTAAAACCGAGCGAATGCCCAAAAGCATCATCGTTTGACTGGCGTATCGCGGGTCGCTCTGGGCATCGGAAGTCAGCACGGAGTTGCCTTTTTTAATCACTTCGTCCATTACCGTGCGGCTGATGCGGACTTCTTCGATTCTTTCCTCCTTGCCGCGCACCCGCGCCACCGTGATTTTCATTCCGTCTTCCGCCGTTTCGTCGCGCAGCATAATCACGCATCGTTCGGTCGGAACAGCTTCAAAAACCAGAGTGGCGACTTGATCGAGCGTTTCGTCCAAACCGCTTGAGGAAAGCAGAGCCACGCCGACTTTGCTGATTAAAGCCAGCAATTCCGTGCGCGTCGAAAATTGCGAACCCAAAATTTCCATCGTCGGATTGGTATTTCGATTAAAAGCAATCGTCTGTGAAGGGTCGAGGGCTTCCGTATTGTCGGCGATGAGCGTCGAGTTTTTATTCGCCCGCAGCCGTTCGTCTTCAAAAATAATCTAGGTTTCGCCGATTTGAATTTCACCGCCGGAAGTCAGCGGAATCGGCAGCGACGAAACGACTGCACCGTTGTAGCGTGTGCCGTTCGCCGAACCTAAATCCTGAAGCCAGAAAGCGTCGCCTTCCTTCAGCACTTCGGCGTGCAGACGCGAAGCGAAAGCGTCGGGAATACAAACGTCGCTGCGGGCGGAACGTCCGATGGTAGTTCGCAAACGCGACAAAAAAACTTTGTCGGTCGGTCGGTCGGCGGTTTTGACAATTAGCTGCGGCATAAATTTAATTACGACTTACGAATTT
>JAJAYR010000108.1 GCA_026786155.1 Pyrinomonadaceae bacterium | reverse complement strand
TTGCAATTGTTTGAATTTGCTTTTGATAATTGGACTAGGTTCGGTCAATTGTATTTCTTCAATTTTGAAATTATTTTTTAGATATAATTTTACGATGTCAGAGTAACTTTTTACATCAATATTTTCACCAAATAACGATTCGATAATGTCCTTACGATGTCTGTATGTATCTCCTCTCGAAGCAAATCCTACTCTGCCATTGTCAAAAAATGGATCAAGCAAATCCTGACGCATTTTGAAAGTGCTTTCAGTTTCGCCAACACCTAAACCGATAAGATATTTATAAAATGCAGTTTTTGTTGTGAAGCCGAATTGACTAACAAAATCCATATCAAATCTAGCCAAGCCATAGCCGATCAAATTGAGAATCTCGTAATTTTCGTGTTTATTATCGGGCATAAGTCTTTAACGGCTTAAAGACATTCCGATTTGTTTTCTTTGGCTTTCTTTTGAGCCGCAGAAAACGAAATCGTCGGGAAATGCCTGCAAGCGGGCGCGTTCGCGGTTGGTTAATGCTCGCGGTTCTGACCAATGACAAACGTGCGTTCCGCCGCCGCCGCTTCCCGTAACTGTGTAAGACGGTTTTTTAGGATTGAGACGTTTGTAAATCTGGCTGATTTTCGCGCCTTTGACGTTTAACTGCAAATGTTCGGGAATGTCCGCCGTGAAAGCGTTTTCGCCCGGTTTGATGTATTCGAGACGTTCGACAACCGTTGCCGACTGTTTGGTTAATTCGTTGTTCGGCGCGTTTTTCGGAATCGGCGGATTTTCGATTGCCGTGCGGCAGGTATTATCAACGTCTTTGTAAATCGCGGGCGACGGCACTTTGAATTCGGCACTCAAATCTTTTCTGATGCCGACGATAATAATGCGGTGTCTGGCTTGCGGCACGCCGTATTGCTCGAATTTGTAGAGATGCGGAACGGTTTTGTAACCGGCTTCAAACATCTTATCGAGAATCGTCTGAAAAGCGTTTCCGTCATTGGAATTTCGCAGACCGCCGACATTTTCCGCCAGAAACCAATCCGGCTGAAAGTGTTTCAGAACATCAATTCCATATTGATAAAGCGGACCGAAAACGCCGTCAATGCCTTTTTGCTCACCGACAATTGAAAAATCGTTGCACGGAAAGCCGAAAGCGAGCGCGTCAATTTTGGAAATCTTTTCGAGCCGTTCGATTTTAAGTTTGCGAATATCCTCGTGAACGACGGTTTTCGGACTTTCGGGACAGATATTATTTCGATAAGTTTCGCAGGTGTCTTTATCGTAATCGGTCGCCCAGGCGTGAGAAATCGAATAAATTTCTTCGGCGGTGTCAACCCGCGCCGCTTGCGCCGCGAGTGCTAATCCACCAGGACCGGAAAACAATTCGCCGAGCCGATAATTGATATTCATAAAAATTCCTCTTGATGATTTTAATTTAACTCTCATTAACCTTCAAAACCGCTAAAAACGCTTCCTGCGGGATTTCGACGCGACCGACTTTTTTCATTCGTTTTTTGCCTTCTTTTTGTTTTTCGAGCAGTTTGCGCTTTCTCGAAATGTCGCCGCCGTAGCATTTGGCGATGACGTTTTTGCCCATTGATTTGACGGTCTCGCGGGCGATGACGCGGTTGCCGATGGCGGCTTGGATGGCGACTTCAAACATCTGGCGCGGGATGAGTTCCTTCATTTTCGCCGCAATCACTCTGCCTTTTTGGTCGGCGGTTTTGCGGTGCAGAATCAGCGCGAGCGCATCAACCTGTTCGCCGGAAACTAAAATATCGAGTTTTACCAAATCGCTTTCGACGTAGCCGGACAGATGATAATCCAAGGAGGCGTAACCTTTGGAAACGCTTTTCAATCGGTCGTAAAAGTCCAGCACGATTTCGTTGAGCGGAATGGAATAAACGAGCATGACGCGCGTGTCGGTAACGTATTCAAATTTTTTCTGCACGCCGCGCTTTTCGTCCAATAAAGGTAGAATGCCGCCTAAGAAAGTGTCGTTGGTTAAAATCGTCGCTTCGATAAACGGTTCTTCGATTTTTTCGATGCGTCCGGTGTCGGGCATTTTCGATGGACTGTCAACTTCGGTAACTACGCCGTCGGTCGTCGTTACACGATAACGCACGCCGGGCGCGGTCGTGATTAAATCAAGGTTGAATTCGCGCTCTAATCTTTCCTGCACGATTTCCATATGCAAGAGTCCGAGAAATCCGCAGCGGAAACCGAAACCGAGCGCGGTCGAAGATTCGGGTTCGTAAAAGAATGATGCGTCGTTGAGGCGAAGTTTATCCATCGCGTCGCGCAGGTCTTCATACTGCGCCGAATCAATCGGATAAAGTCCGGCGAAAACCATCGGTTTGACTTCCTGAAAACCGGGCAGCGGTTCGGTGATGGGTCGCGCCGATTCGGTAATCGTATCGCCGACCTGCACGTCGGCGACAGTTTTTATCGAAGCGGTCAAAAAGCCGACTTCGCCGACGCTCAACGAATCAATCGCCGTCGGACGCGGGCGATTGACACCGAGCGTTTCAACCAAATAATCGCGTCCGGTGTTGAAAAATCTGATTTTAATTCCCTTCTTTATCGAACCTTGAACAACTCGAAACAGCACGATTACGCCGCGATAACTGTCATACCAGCTATCGAAAATCAACGCTTTGAACGGCGCGTTCGGGTCGCCCTGCGGCGCGGGAATTTTCTTGATGACAGCTTCTAAAACTTCTTCGATGCCGATGCCGGTTTTCGCCGAAGTCAGAACGGCATCGCTCGCGTCCAAGCCGATGATGTTTTCGATTTGCTCTTTAATGCGTTCGGGTTCGGCACTCGGCAAATCAATTTTGTTGAGAACGGGAATCAATTCCAAATCATTGGCGAGCGCGAGATAAGTATTCGCCAGCGTCTGCGCCTCCACGCCCTGCGAAGCGTCAACGATTAACAACGCGCCTTCACACGCTGCCAGCGAACGCGAAACTTCGTAAGAAAAATCAACGTGTCCGGGCGTGTCTATCAAATTTAAAACGTAGTTTTGCCCATCTTTCGCCGTGTAGTCCAAACGAACGGCGTGCGCTTTAATCGTAATGCCGCGCTCGCGTTCCAAATCCATATCGTCCAATACCTGCTCTTCCATATCGCGGTCGGCAACCGCGCCCGTCAACTGCAAAATGCGGTCGGCGAGCGTTGATTTGCCGTGGTCAATGTGCGCGATAATTGAAAAATTTCTGATTAAATTTGAATCCATAAAAAGGTAAATAATTGATAAAAGTCAAACAATAACAATAGCAAACGTCGGCAAATTTAGCACTTGTCGGAGTTTTAACAATTTTTTCAAAAAGGATACTGATTGCCAGTGTTTTGTAATGTTAATTTTTGAAACTTGAAAATCATTGACCCGCGTTGAGAGTCCAAAACTTTTGCTTAGGTGCTTATCTTCTCCCGCCGGGGCGCGAAGAACGCCACGGGAAAACCAATATGCTCAAGCCGATTTAACTGGTGATTCGCACTTTTTTGTTTATTTTTTCCAAAGAAATTTTATATTCAAAAGCCTTAGCTGCAAAACGGCGACCCGATGCTTTCCGGCGAGTCATTTTTTGTTTTTTACACCATATCGTGTTGCAGTTATCCGATTTACGACGCTGACAGTAAAACTGAAATAGGCGAACCGAGGATTTTCATTTCTTTGGCGTTTCCGATTTTCATTCTCGAACGTCAAAAACTGTGTCGAAAGCAGCGGAAATTTCTTTGCGATTCTTGGCGAAAGCCTGTGCGAAACTTTGCGATACTGATTTTTCCATATTAAATTTAGGTATCGCAAAGAACGCGCAGGCTTACGCCAAGGTTGCCAAGTGATTTTTCAAACGGCTTCCGATGTCAAAGGTATAAATTTTGCCTGAGGCGCAAGCAAAAGCTGAACAAAATTCAACTTTCCGCTCTTCCTAATATCAAAATTTAAGGAGAATTATTCTATGATTCCGGCTAAAAAATTTCGATGGGCGTTTTTACTCCTGCTGCCCGTTTTGTTTTTAAATTCAGGAAATATATTTGCTCAAACGACCGATGACGATGCGCCCGACATAACGGCGCGAACGGCGCGAATCGGTTTTCTGAGCGGCGAAGTGCAGATTAAACGCGCCGACCAAACCGTCTGGGAACGCGCCGTTAAAAATTTGCCGATTGTCGAAGGCGACGAGATTGCGACCGAACCGAATGCGCGTCTGGAAATTCAGTTCGACACGGCAAATTATCTGCGGCTTTCGCAGGACGCTTATTTGAAAGTTACGACTTTGCGCGATGAAGGCATCGCTTTGAGTTTGCCGAACGGGACGCTGAGTTTGCGCGTTTTGAGTTTCGACAAAGACCGCAGTTATTTCGAGATTGACGCGCCCGGCACGACCGTTTCCGTCGAACGCGCCGGAATGTATCGCGTTGATGCCGGAAATCGCAACAATTCGGAGGTGCGCGTTGCCGTTACCGATTCGGGACAGGCGCGGGTGTTTTCGGAAAATTCCGGTTTCACGTTGAAAAACGGGCGCAGCGCGACGGTTCAACTGGCGGGCAATTACGCGGGCGAGTGGGAAACCACCGACGCTTCGCGTTTCGCCGACGATTTTGATACTTGGGCTTTGGAGCGCGACGCGGTTATCGCCAAGCGTTTGCGCGATGCCGATTACGATAAATACTACGACCGCGATTTTTACGGCGCGGAAGATTTAAGCGAATACGGCGAGTGGATTTACACGAAAAAATACGGCTATGTCTGGAAGCCTTACCGCACTTCGACGGCGAGTTACGCGGACTGGTCGCCGTATCGCTACGGTCAATGGCGTTGGGTTCCGCCTTACGGCTGGACTTGGGTTAATGATGAATCTTGGGGTTACGCGACTTATCATCACGGACGCTGGGTTTATGACAATAACGATTGGTATTGGTCGCCGTATTCACAGCATCGCGGGCGGCGCAGTTGGTGGCGACCGGCTTTAGTCGTCGTCTCCTATATTGCGGGCAATATCTGCTGGTATCCGCTGCCTTACAGTTACGGTTATTACAATTACAACAGTTATTATATTGACCGCCGAAGATATAACACGACGATTATCAATAACAACACGACGGTCGTCGTCGTTAATCCGACTCCGAATCCGACTCCGAGACCGGTGCAGGACTGGGAAGCCCTTCCGCCGACCGGCGTAACGACCGTGGCGGCGAGCGATTTCGGCAGAAATAAAATTAAATTCCGCACCGCACCGGCGGATTTGGCGCGAAAAGCATTGGAGTCAAACCCCACCAAATCAATCAGACCGCCCGCTTTGCCGACGTTTAAGGAATTAGACGGTGATGTCAGCAAAGATATTTTAGTGGCGAGTCCGAAAATCGCCCGCCGCGAGATGAGCGTTAAAACCGGCGCGACCGTCAGGACGAGCGGCGTTTCGACCGGCGAAACGCTCCGCAGCGAAAGGATTTTGGGCAATCGTCCGCCAATCGAAAAAGTTCCGCGTCAGGAAAATCAAACCGACAGCAGTAGCGACGAACAAACGCCGGTTCGCAGCACGGGCGCGGTCAAACGTCAGCCGCGTTCCGCATCTCCGACAGATAATCAAACGCCGATTCGCCAATTGCCGAACAAGGAAGACGCGCCGAACGGCAATCCGATTCGGCAGACGGGCGGAAACAAAAAAGAAGACGGTGAGACGCAAACGCCGGTCAAACCGCGTCGTGAGAATCGAAATCCAACGCCGCCGATTTTCGCGCCGACTCCGCGCGTCGAGCGCGAAGAACGAATTGAAAAATCACCGCCGCCGCGTCGTGAGCGTCAGCCAGAGCCGCCGCGTGAACAAGAACCCGTGCGCCCCGAACCGCCGCGCCGCGAAGAGCGTCAGCCAGAGCCGGTCAGAGTCGAACCGCCGCGCCGCGAAGAACCAGTTCGTCCGCCGCCGAAACAAGACCCGCCGCCGGAAAAACCCGCGTCGCCGTCCGAAATTAAAGGCAGCGACAAAGACGGCTAATCAATTGACTCGGACTGGAGTAAAGGCTTTAGCCTGCAAAAAGAAAAAGGGAAAGAATCAGATTCTTTCCCTTTTTCTTTCGTGCTGAAAATTAAGTTTAAGCCAAAGCCATTTCTTTATCCATCGCCGAGCCGATTTCTTCGAGTCTTTTTTTGATGTTTTCAATCAACCAGTTCGGCGTGGACGCACCCGCCGTCAAACCGACGCGATTTGCGCCGCGCAAATCTTCGGCGTTGATTTCGTCTTCGGTCTCGATTAAAAAACTTTTCGCGCATTGTTCCAGACAAACCGCCACTAATTTGCGACTGTTCGACGAATGCCGCCCGCCGATAATATAAAAAGCGTCAACTTCGCCCGCCAGAGCGCGAGCCGCGTCCTGCCGGTCGCGGGTCGCCGAACAAATCGTATTGACAATCTGCGTTTCGCCGTCGGCGTTGGCTTTGACGGCTTCGGCGACATCGAGAAAATTTTTCAATTTAATCGTCGTCTGCGAAACGACCAGCGGGTTTTTCAAACGCGGCAATTTAGCGACCTCTTCGGCGTTGTTGACGATAAACGAATGTTCCGGCGCGTAACCGAAAACGCCGATCATTTCCGGGTGTTCCGGGTTGCCGACGATGACGACGTGGCGATTCTGCGCGGCGGCGCGGGCGGCGAGTTTTTGAACTTTCGTCACGAACGGGCAAGTCGCATCAACGACTTTCGACGCTTTTTCCCGCAAATCGGCTTCGATTTGCGGCGTTACGCCGTGAGCGCGAATGACGGCGGTTTCGCCGCGCTGAATCTGCACCGGCGCGGTAATCGTCGCCACGCCGTGCGTCGCCAGCCGCGCCATTTCCTGATCGTTATGAATCAACGGTCCGAGCGTGCGAACCGTATCGCCTTCCGCTAACGCTTCTTCGACCATCTCGACGGCGCGTTCCACGCCGAAACAAAACCCGTATTCGTCTGCGATTAAAACTTGCATAAATTTTCACGGCGGCTGGAAATCGAATTTCTGCCGCCGTGAAAATTTTACCAAACATTCAGCTTAATCAAAAGCGCATTGAACGATAACTTTCAATCTCGAATTGTTGATGAAAGTTGTTTCGCAAATCCCTTACGGCACGAAAGACTTAGGAATCGGTTTGTAATTGCCGTCGTAATAATACAATTTCGGCAAATTTGCCGTTGAAAATTATTTTTATCAAAATACCTTGCCGAAAAAACAGGCGCGTTTTCTCCAGCACACGATAAATTGAAAAGCCGCCGGGTTTTGATGACCGACAAAAAACCCGGCGGCTCTAATTTGGTGGGGTGTGAGACGAATGTGAAATTTTGCCGTGCCAACGCATTTAATGAGTTGAGGCGACGAAGACGGCAAAGCTAAACTTTTTCATAGATATTTTCCGATTTCCCCGGATAAATCGTTTTCAAATATCGGATTCTTCACTTGTAATGACATTTTCAGGCAAAACCTTACAAAGAATTTTGAAAAAAAGTTCTTATATTATTTGCTAATTCTCTTAAATCTTTTGTTAAGCGCATTTACCGATTGATTTGAACGCAAAAAAATTCAGGTTAGAAGTGAAAAATTTGCCATCGGGTAGAAACCGGACTAGAATTCCGGCAGATTTCTGCTTCCACTTTCACGTTAAAACGTCAGTCGCTTGAATCAGTCCGCTGCCCAAATAAATTTTCCCTCCGTCATTTACCATTTACCATTTACCATTTACCATTGTTTAACTATGACGATTGACGAACAGCTGGCATTTTTGAAAAAAGGCGTGGTTGATGTTATCCGCGAAGGAGATTTACGCGCCAAACTGGAAAGTTCGGCGAAAACCGGCAAACCTTTGCGCGTTAAATGGGGTGCCGATCCGACCGCGCCGGACATTCACATCGGACACACGGTGGTGATTCGCAAACTCAAAGCGTTTCAGGAACTCGGACACACGGCGATTTTCTTAATCGGCGATTTTACCGGAATGATCGGCGACCCATCGGGCAAAAACGCGACGCGCCCGCCGCTTTCCCGCGAAGAAATCGCGGCGAATGCCGAAAC
>JAJAYR010000107.1 GCA_026786155.1 Pyrinomonadaceae bacterium | reverse complement strand
GCTTTGCCCGCCGATGTGCGTAACGGCTGCGCCTTTCCGCACATTTCTTCAAGTTTCGCGGCTGCGCCGCCTGTTCGAGGCAGAGCCTCATAATGAAATTGCTTGACGGAAAGGCAGAGCCTTTCCGCACATCAGGCGGCACAGCCGCTTAAAACGATATTTATTTTTCAAAGAAAATCAGGAGGCAATTATTGATTACCAAATGATGCCGCCTGAAGATAGAACTCTGAACGCTTCCGAAATTATCAAAAATTAAGTTACACAGTCTTAGCGCAAAGCCGGAGCCGGAATATCGAAGCCTTCAAAATCGCCGCAGAAGGGAGTCGTTCGCAGACAGCCGGGCGTTGATAAAGTATTTGAACCGGCTGGATTCCCGGCGGAGAAAACGGCGGGCGTAACCGCCGTTCCCGATTCGGCGGTCGTCGTCCAGACGCGGGCATCTTCGAGCAGCAGATACAAAACGCCGTCCTGCGTGTTCGCCAAACCCGTATCGCGGTTGGCATCGGTATTTAATAAGTATTTGACAAAAGTGGCGCGACCGGCGTTCGGTCCGGTCAGGAAAATGCGGTATAAACCGCCGTTGTCGGCGACGTTCGGGTCGGTTGATTGGGTCGGATTATTAGTGAAACGCGCTTCCGTGCCGAAAGCCTGTCCGTTCGGCAAAACGGTCAGACCGTCGAAATACGGATTTTCGTCACCGCCGCTGCCCGCCGTCAGAGTGATTCCGGCAGCCGCTCCGATTTGCGTCGCCAAGCCGGTCGTCGGGCTGACGCGAAAGATGCGGCTGCGCGGCGCGTTCGCCGGAAGCAAATCGTCGCTGGCGATGGCGTAGATAAAGCCGTCAAGTTGGTTATAACCCGCCGCCGCTTCGGTAAATCCGGCGGGAAAACAGGTTTCGCCGATTTGCGGACCGATTGGGCTGGCGACACCGTTCGCCAGCGGATAAGTTCCCGCCGGACGGAAAATTCGCACGTCCGACGACAATCCGATAATCGGGTCGGAGCCGGTGTTGCACAGTTCCGTATCAAATTCGGCGACCCCGAATGTAACCGAACCGCTCGATGCCAGACCTTCGTATTCCCGGCGAATCGTCTGACCGCCGATTGTCAGATTGCTGATAAAAGTTCCCTGCCCGCTTGACAGGTCAAATTGATAGTATTGCTGCTGCAATCCGCTTACGTCCCGGTTGTTGTCGGTAATCGAGTAAGCGATTTGCGCCGAAGCGAATGACTGCATTGAAATTAGTGCGACAATGCAAAGAAGCATCTTAAATAAATTTTTCATTTTTCCTCCGATTTTTAACCTTTTGTTTGTATCTGAAATCTGATTGTTGGTATCTGAAATCTGAACTACATTTTGAATAGATAATGTGTTTCCTCTGAAAAACTGCCGTTGTGCCGATTAGTCGGACTTACTTTGTAGCTGCCTCGTCCGGTTAATCTACTGCCTGTCGGCAACTATCAATCAGCGATTCTGATTGATAAAAAAAAGTTTTTTTGAAAATCTTTAGCACGAATAGAACCCGAATTTATTAGAACCGGACAGAACTTTTCCCGTTACTTTTCTAAAAATCGGGTCGCTAAAGTGTTAAAAGACGAATTTGTCTCCGCGCAAAGTGAGCGGATTGTTTTCCGAATCTTCCGTCTGAAAAATTCCTGCTAAATGGGAAACTTTCACGGATATTTCACGGGATAATCTGGTCTTTCTATGATTTCAATGTTCAGTTTGAAGATTGAAGATGAATTTATTCTTAATTAAAAGTGAAATTTCTGTTAAATCGTCGGCGTTAAAATTACCTCTACCGCTCGATAATTTTGGAGTCCTGCACAATAAGGTCGAAAAGGTCGGAGAATTCGTATTCGGCGCATCCGGTTTAATTAACGTCAGTTCGGGATAGCCAGCGATGCGTAATTGACAAATTCTATAATCCGAACCGCGATAATTTACAAAAACTTTTTTGCGGCGTTTTCCTTGCAAAGTAGTCTGTCATCTAAATTTTTTAATATTTGCTCAACCGTTCAGAGTCCACGCCCCGCGCGTGCGCCGCCGCGCTGCGCGGGCATTGGCAAAGTGCGTTCCGCGTTTGGACTCTGAACAGTTGCCGATAATCTAATTTAATTTTGTTGAAGTGCTTAGCTTTCTTTATCCCTGTTCATCCCTTTAATCACTGTTAATTTCTTCTGTTTGGTTTATTTGTCTAACCAATTTTCCTTAGACTGCCGCCGACTCTCTGGACTATCCAAACTCTCTGGACTTAAACTTAAATTATGGCGGAAAACGAAACGGCTAATGCAAAAAAACAAACTTTCACCGGACTGGCGCGACGATTAGGCAAACTTCCGAGCGATAAAAAAATAGTTTCGCTGGAGATGAGCGCGGCTCTGGCGGGCGTGTCCTTGCGCGTCAGCCGCGAATTCGTTGAAGCCGTGCCGAAGGCGGCGAAGATTTTATCTGCCGACGACATCAGAAATTGGGCGGAAATGGGCAGGCGTTTGGCGATGGGCAACGCCGATTTATGCGCGAAATTTTTTATGGAAGGCGTGAACGAATTAAAAAAAGTTCCCGAAAAAGCGCGTCCGCTGGTTTTTCAAATCTGCACGCGCCAACTCGTGCTGTCGAGTTCGATTGCGCTCGAAACTTTTCAATTGATTCCGACGCTCGCCAAAGAAATCGGCGACGAAAATCTATTCGCCGACATTTTAAAGTTAGCGGCGGAAATCGCCAATCGTTCCGCCAAACACAGCACGGATTTTCTCAATAAAACGCCGAAGGTCGCCGAAAGTTTGAAAAAATTCGGCGATGAAAAACGAGAAGTCGCCGATTCGGTCATCGCGCTGGCTTCGCATTTCGCCAATCGAACCGGCGGAATGACGGCGGATTTGTGGCAGATTCTGCCCGCCACGATGGAAAAACTGACCGCCGCGCAAGCGATTGAATTAACGAAAAAAGCGTCGGAGTTTTTAGAATTCGGCGGCAGCGTAACGCTTCATTTCACGAGCGCGGGCGGCGAAGTGATGCGGCGCGTGGACGGCGCGTTTGAAGATTGGCGACAAGTTTTATTGAAAATCGCGGCGAGCGGCAATGCGATTTTGATTTCGTTTATTCGTTCCAGCCCGAAATTCTTTGCTCAAATCGTAACTTTACAAAAGAAAACCGAAATCATCGAAACGGCGCGGCGAGTTTTGCAGCTTGTCAAAGAAATCGCTGAAACCGATGCCGAATCAGCACTTGCCGCATTTCGTTCGAGCGCGTCGGCACTCAAAAAAGTTTCGCTCGCGCAGTTTGAAGAATGGGTTGCGACGGGTTTGGACAAAAACAAGGGCGAGAGCGCGAAGGCGCGAAAAAGTTATTTCGCGTTGGAGACGCGCAACAGCAACGCGCTGCTTCAGGAAGCGCAAACGGGTTTGCCGCTCGAATCAGTCCAAACGGTTTTGCGGATTTACATCGAAGGTTTGACCGGCATCGAAGTCGAAATCGCGCCGCTGACGGCGATGCCGCAGGAATCGCGCATCGGCGACGGCAAAACGATTTTCCTGCCGTCGAACGTCAACGAATTCAACAGCGACGAGATGGATTTTCGCCTGTATAAAGTTCTCGCGGCGCACGGCGCGGGGCAAATCGAATTTGGCACTTACGAAAAAGATTCGGTCGGTTTGAAAGCCGCCTTCGCCGAACTCTCCGCGCTTTACGAAGCGACTGCCGACCAGACCGACGCATTTTCACTCGCCGGTTACATTGAAGACGTGCAGCAGGGCGAACGCGCTTTGTCGGAAGAAGAAACGGCGCGGGAATTGAAAAAAGCGCGAAAGAAACTGCCGAAAAATTCTGATTACAAAGCGATTCTGCAAATCTTCCCCGAACCGAGTTTGGCAAAGAAAATTTTTGGCACGATGGAAAACGCGCGGATTGATGCGGCATTGCGCCGAACATATCGCGGACTTCGCAAGGATTTGGATTTGATGCAGAAATTCCTTCGTGAAAAGCGTCCGTTTATTTTCGATTTACCGATTTACCAAGTCCCGTTTGAATTGCTGTTTCAGATAACTTTATGCGGCGGCGCAACCGACGACGCGCGGAAATTTTACGGGCAAATCGTTTCGGAAATCGAAACCGTCATCGAAAAATATCTCGCCGTCGAAAACGCCGCCGTCGCCGATTCCGTGATGGCGACGAGCCGCGTTTATAACCTTTTCCAAAACATTACGGCGGAACAACAGCAGCAATCGGAAGCCGAAGAAAATAAGGAAGAGACGGGCGAATATCAATACGAAGACAAAAACGCGGTGGAATCGGTGTTAGAATCGCAGGTCAAGCGCGAACAAAAACCGAAAAAAAATCAGGATGTGCGCGATTTATTCAACGCCTGGAATTCGCAGGACGACGAAGGCGAACCGGAAGATTTGCCGGGCGCGGAGGCGTGGGCGCACAACGAAATGCCCGAACAGCCGTTAGAAATGGGCGATGTCGCGTTTGCTTACGACGAATGGGACAAGGATTTGTCGGATTTCCGCACCGATTGGTGTCGCGTCATCGAGAAAAAAGTCCGACAAGGCGACCGGAACTTTGTCGAACTCGCGCGTTCGCGTTATCGCGGCGTAATTTCTTCGATTCGCCACCAATTTCAATTGATGAAGCCCGAAAATCTAACGAAAATCAACCGCGAACTCGACGGCGAAGATTACGATTTAAACGCGCTGGTTGATTACGTCATTGATAAAAAAGCCGACGGTCAGCCATCCGAACGGATTTACACGAAACGCCTCAGGCGCGAGCGCGATGTCGCAGTTTCGATTCTGCTCGACCAATCTTCTTCGACAGCCAGAACGATTACCAGAAATCCGCTTCAGCCATACACGCATCCGGGACGCAGAATTATCGAGATCGAAAAAGAAGGTTTGGTT
>JAJAYR010000106.1 GCA_026786155.1 Pyrinomonadaceae bacterium | reverse complement strand
GTGCGCGGCTCTTCGACGCGCGGCGGTGTCGGCGCGTTGGTTGAGATGATTCGTCTGATGAAGCGCGGTTTGCCGATGGGCTTTTCGGTTGACGGACCGCGCGGTCCGAAATACGTTGCTAAAACGGGCGCGGTTTTGCTGGCGAAAAAAACGGGCAATCCGCTGATGCCGTTCGTTTTTGAATGCGAAAAGTTTTGGACGCTCGGTAATTGGGACAAACTGCAAATTCCAAAACCGTTCACGCGGGCGAAACTCTTTATCGCCGAACCAATTTACGTGGCAAAGGACGCGAACGAGACGGAAATCGAAAATAAACGGTTGGAATTGCAGACGAAACTTGACGAATTGGTTATAAATGGAGAACAATGGCGAGACAGCATTAAATAAGATTTAAAATTTCCCGAACTTGTTTGCACCGATTTTCAGCAATTAAGTCTGATTTCGGCTGTAAATAAGAGCGAAGCCTGATACAGGCGATTTCAAAACAATTCAGAGGAGATAAAAAAAGTTATGTCTATGTTTGATTCAATCATTAATGAAGCCGGAGAGAAATTTAATCTCGGCGGCAAAGCGGGAACGCTGCTTTCCGCGCTGCTGGCTTTGATGACGGACAAAAATCGCGGTGGTTTTGCGGGATTTTTAGAAAAATTTAACACCGTCGGTTTGGGCGACACGGTTTCGTCTTGGGTTAGCGCAGGCACGAACACGCCTGTTTCCAACGAACAAATAGAATCGGCTCTCGGCGAAGAAACGCTGAAAGATATTGCCAATCAAACGGGAACCGATTATCAATCGGCGACTTCGGCAACTGCTTATATGACTCCGCGCGTGATTGACGCGCTGACACCCGAAGGCGTGGTTCCGCAGGAAAGCGATTTGCTTTCGAGAATCGGCGGTTATTTGACCGGCGGCGCGGCTTCGGGCGGAATCAGCGCGGCAAACGTCGGCGAATCATTTGACCGCATCGGAACGGCGGCGATTGACGATAATGTCAGAGCGTTCGATAGAACCGGAAACGCCTTGAATACTGTTGATGACACGGGCGGCGATAATTCGCCGCTGAGATGGCTGCTGCCGCTTTTGCTGCTCGGTTTATTGATTGGGCTGGGTTATATGTTTTGCGGCAAAAGTTCCGTGCCGACTGCGCCGACTGCGAACACGACCACCAACGTCAACGGCACAACGACGACCACTAATACCAATATCGCTAAGTAATTTTTACCAATCGGCGAATAAAAAAGGAACGCGATAAATTTGCGTTCCTTTTTTATTCTAAAAACTCAAATCAGATTTTCCGTCGTGTTTGCCGTGAAAGAAACATTTTCAGCCGCGCTCTGTTCCGCCAAAACGCTCGCCGCCATCAAAACGAAACTTATCCAAACCGCATCGGCGAGAACCAGATGAACAATCTGCATTACAATCGGCGCAAGTGTCAGCAAAGTTATCGCGCCCGAAGCAAATTGAATCAAAACCAAAACGCTTAAAACATTCGCCCAGCGGCTGACCTGAAAATTTTCTGCGAAGGTTTTCTTAATCCAACTTGCCAAAAATATCAGATAAACGCCAACCGAAATTGATAAAATCGGATGACTGACGCGCAGCCGCAGCAGGATATTCGAGGACGCCGAAAAATCCTTCGCAAACCCTTCGGTCAAAGTCTCCGACGGAAAAATCATCGAACTCAAAGCCGCCACCGAACCGCTCAAACAGATTAACAAAATTCCGAAAACCGCCGCGCCCAACAACCATAAAATTTTCGGCTGCACCTTAAAATTAAAAGATTTTCCGCCGCTCGCAAACCACGCCGTCAACGTCAGAAAAGTCAGTAAAGCGAGCGTCGTTATCAAATGTCCCGCCATCCAAAACGGACGCGCCGTCGTCAAATTCCCCGCCGTGTTGCCCGTCAAAACCAAACCCGCGCCCAACGCTCCTGCGACAACCACGAAAATAAAGCAGCCCATTGCCGTCTTCAAAACGAGATTGTTTTTGTCGGTTTTCTCCGATTTCCATCTTAAAAACGCCCAAACCAACAAACCGATAACGATAAAACCGTCTAACGTGCTGGTAATTCGATGCGAAAACTCGATGACGGTTTTCAGTTCCGGCGCACTCGGAATGACTTCGCCGTGGCACGTCAGCCAATGCTGCCCGCAGCCGTCGCCCGATTTCGACGCGCGAAGAAAAACGCCCCAAATAATTACGACGATGTTATACGCCAAAACAAACCAGGCGTATCTGGCAAACCGCGTCAATTTTAATTCCGTATTCATTTTTGCTACATTCAAAACTTCGGATGTTTTCAAAGGTCATCATACCACTTAAAAATTGATTCCGAAAAACCGTCAAACATTAGAAACCCTAAATGGAAATTGAACATTTTTTTACTTGTCCGTATTGCTGGCAAACCGTTTCGATGGTTCTGGATTTATCCGTCCAAGAACAAAGCTACGTCGAAGATTGCGAGGTTTGCTGTAATCCGATTCAGGTTAGCTACACGACTGACGACTCTGAATTACAAGATTTTTCAGCCGACAGTATCGAACAGTAAAGGCGTGAAATCTTCGATGAAAAAGGAACGCATTGACGATCTTTTAATCGAACGCGGCTTTGCCGATTCGTTCGTCAAAGCGCAGGCACTCGTAATGGCGGGCGTGGTTTTGGCTGATGAAAAGCGCGTTGAAAAATCGTCGGAAACTTTTCCGCCCGAAGCATACATCAGAATCAAAGGCGACCCGGCGGAAAAAAAGTTCGTCGGGCGCGGCGGTTTGAAACTCGAAAAAGCATTGCGGGAATTTCAAATATGCGTGAGCAAATATGTTTGTCTGGATGTCGGCGCGTCAACCGGCGGTTTTACCGACTGCCTTCTGCAAAACGGCGCGAAAAAGGTTTTCACGGTTGATGTCGGCACGAATCAGATTGACTGGAAACTCAGATGCGACGAGCGAGTCGAAGTCCGCGAAAACGTCAACGCGCGTCGTTTGAAACCGGGAGATTTTCCCGAAAAATTTGATTTAATCGTAATGGACGTTTCGTTTATTTCAGCGACGAAAATCTTGCCCGCGCTCGTTCCGCTTTTGAAACCGATGGGAAAAATTATCGTTTTAATAAAGCCGCAGTTTGAAGTCGTCAAAACGGAAGTCGAACGCGGCGGAGTTATCAGAGACGAAAAAAAACACGCGCGGGTGGTTGCCGAAGTAAATTCTTTCGCCGAAAATTGTGGTCTAAAAGTGTCGGGCGTAACTGATTCGCCGATTTTGGGCGCGGACGGCAACAAGGAATTTTTGGCTTTATATCAATTATAAATTTACCTTTACCAACTATTTTACAAATTGTGTCTGACAAAAAGATTATCGAAACAAAACCCAAACAAGCAAACGCCGACAAACTTGTCGAAGGCGTTGATTATTACTTTGACGACGGCTTGATGGTTTTGACAGGACATTTTTTACTCAAACGCGGCTACTGCTGCGGAAACGGCTGTCGTCATTGTCCGTATTTGAAAGATGAAAAGAGCGAATTATAAAAGAAAAATGTCTAACTCTTCTTTTACGCTGTGATTCATATTCGGTTGAGCGAATGTGTTCGGTGTCGGCGCACGAGCGATGGTTACGGGAACTTCGACGGCGCAGCAAACTTGCATCAATTTTCGGTAATCTTCGCGCATATCGTCCTGCGCTTTCAGCCAATCAAGTGTATCGCCGAATAATTTAGCGGCAAAAGTGTTTTCAGGGAACTCGATTTTATAGTTCATCCATTTGCCTTCGCGCCGTGCCGAAACTATTCCGGCGTTTCGCATATAAGCCAGATGTCTCGATATTTTCGGCTGACTCTCGCCTAAGACTTCCGTAAAAAAGCACACGCATATTTCATTTTCGCGTATTAAATTCAAAAGCCTGAGCCGCGTTTTATCAGCCAGAGCCAAAAACAAACTTTCCATTTCCGCCAAATGATTTTTACCGTTCATATAAAAAAAATATCACAAATCTTTCGTTTTGTCTTGACAAAAGTTTTTCACGGTAATATATTCGCCTTAACATATACGTTACAACGTATATGAATTTAGTTTTGGAGAAAATAAATGAAAACACATATTTCGCTGAATGTCAGCGATGTCGAAAAAAGCGTCGAGTTCTACAAAAAAATGTTCGGTGTCGAACCGTTTAAACTGAAAACCGATTACGAAAAATTTGACGTTGCCAATCCGCCGCTTAACCTAACGATGAATCAAATCAACTTTGAAAAAGGCGGCTCGCTTTCGCATCTCGGTTTGCAGGTTGAAACGACTGATGAAGTTTTGAAGACGACTAAGTGTTGGAATGCAAACGGTTTGCGAACTTTGGAGGAGATGAAGACCGATTGTTGTTACGCGATGCAGGATAAAACC
>JAJAYR010000105.1 GCA_026786155.1 Pyrinomonadaceae bacterium | reverse complement strand
TTCCGAAGATATGCAAAACGGTTTGATAATTGAAAACGAATTAAAAATAATCAATCCGTTCGTTTGAAATCCAAAATCTAAAATCAAATTATGGCAAACATACAAGAAAATTTACATTACAGCAAAGACCACGAATGGGTCGCGGTTAACGGCGACGTGGCGACGGTCGGGATTACCGATTACGCGCAACACGCGCTCGGCGATGTCGTTTATGTCGAGTTGCCGAAAGTCGGCGAAACGCTCGAATCGCACGAAGCGTTCGGCTCGGTCGAATCGGTGAAAGCCGTTTCGGAAATTTTTACGCCGATTGCGGGCGAAGTCGTCGAAGTCAACGACGCGCTCAACGACACGCCCGAAACCGTCAACGCCGACCCCTACGGTGCGGCGTGGATGATCAAACTAAAAATGAGAAACACGGGCGATGCCGACGCGATGCTCAACGCCGCCGAATACGAAGAATATTTAGACGCAAATGCTTAGTCCTCAGTCCTTTGTCCTTTGTCCTTCGTTTCTGAAACGGACAATCCGCCAAAGGACAAAGGACAAAGGACAAAGGACTTTTCAATGAGATATATCCCAAATTCACCCGAAGAGCGCGACGAGATGTTGAAAATCGTCGGCTTGAGTTCGGCGGACGAATTGTTTCGTTCGATTCCGAAAGACGTTCAATTAAACCGTGCGCTGAAAATCACCGAACCGCTCGCCGAATCGGAAGTTATCGGCGCGATGGAAAATTTAGCCGCGAAAAATATCGCTGCGCGAAAACCTTCGTTTCTGGGCGCGGGCGTTTTTTCGCATTTTTCGCCGACGATTGTTGATTATCTGATTCAACGCTCGGAGTTTTTTACGAGCTACACGCCGTATCAACCCGAAATTTCGCAGGGAACTTTGCAATATATTTTCGAGTTTCAAACGCTCGTCTGCCAACTGACCGGAATGGACGTGGCGAACGCTTCGATGTATGACGGCTCGACCGCGATGGCGGAAGCGTTTTTGATGGCGCAGCGCGTTACCCGAAAAGATAAAATCGTCATCGCGCAAACCGTTCATCCCGAATATCTGGAAGTCGCCAAAACCTACACGCAGCACGGCGATTTGACGATTGAAACCGTTCATTTCAATCAAGAAACCGGCAGAGTTTCGGGCGATGAATTAAACAAAATTGACGATAAAACCGCCGCTTTCGTCGTCCAATCGCCGAACTTTTTCGGCTGCGTTGAAGATGTCAAAATGCTGGCGGAAAAAGCCCACGCCGTCGGCGCACTTTTAATCGTCGTCGTGACGGAAGCGATTTCGTTCGGACTTTTGAAATCGCCCGGCGAATGCGATGCCGATATTGTCGTCGCCGAAGGTCAATCGTTCGGGATTCCGATGTCGTTCGGCGGACCGCATTTGGGACTTTTCGCCTGCAAAGAAAAATACGTCCGCAATATGCCGGGCAGACTCGTCGGCATCGCCTACGACAAAAACGGCAATCGCGGTTTCGTGCTGACTTTAGCGACGCGCGAACAGCACATTCGCCGCGAAAAAGCGACCTCGAACATCTGCACCAATCAAGGTTTAATCGCGCTCGCCGCGACGATTTATATGGAAGCGATGGGCAAAAAAGGCTTGCCGGAAGTAGCGATGCAAAACGCGCAGAAAGCTGCTTATGCCAAAAAGAAAATCGCCGAAATTAGTGGTTTTTCAATCCCCTTTTCATCGCCGACTTTCAACGAATTCACCGTTCGCGCTCCGAAAAACGCCAATGAAATTTTGGAAAAACTGCGCCTCGAAAAAGGAATTATCGGCGGTTTGCCGCTTTCGTGGCATTATTCTGATTTCCCGAACGACTTTTTAGTCTGCGCGACGGAAACGAATACGAAAGCGCAGATTGATAATCTGGTTGAAGGTTTGAAATCAGTTGTGTAATGAATCTATCGAACGGCAAAAACAAAGCAAATCATCAAGTTATTAACGGAGATTGTCGAGAGATTTTGTCTTCGCCGATAGCGAAAGTTGATTTAACTTTTCTTGATCCGCCGTTTAATCAGCAAAAAGATTATGTTTCCTGCGATGATAATTTGCCCGAAGATAAATACTGGAAAATGATGCGCGAAGTTTGTTCACAGATTTTTCAGATAACAGTAGACGGCGGCGCGATTTATTTTATGCAGCGCGAGAAAAACACAGAGCAGGTTTTCCGCGTTTTGCGTGAAACGGGATGGACGTTTCAAAATTTGATAATTTGGAAAAAAATGACTTCCGCCGTTCCGGGACAAATGCGTTACGGCAAAGCGTTTCAAACGATTGTTTTTGCCACCAAAGGAAACCGTCCGCGCGTTTTTAATCGCTTGCGAATCAATCCGCCGCTTTTGAAGCATCACAAATACGAGCGCGAAAACGGAATGTTTGTTACCGACGTTTGGGACGATATTCGAGAATTGACGAGCGGTTATTTCGCGGGCGATGAAGCGATTAAAAAAGAAACAGGCGAGCGTTTTCACAAACAGCAATCGCCGATTGCGCTACTTTTGCGAATCATTTTAACGTCAAGTAAAGTCGGCGATTGGATTCTTGACCCTTTTGCCGGAACAGGAACGACTGCGATAGCGGCGCGGCAAATCGGCAGAAACTCGATAAGCATCGAAGTCGATGCCGACAATATAGTTTT
>JAJAYR010000104.1 GCA_026786155.1 Pyrinomonadaceae bacterium | reverse complement strand
GCCGGATAGCTGATTTTACTTTCGTCCGCCAACTTTTTATCGTGCATTTTTCCTTCCACCGTTTCACTCAAATATACCACCCGTCGAGTATTTTCATTGACCAATAACAGATTTTTGTCAGTCTGTGTTTTCTTCGCGTCCGCTATACTTTGCCAGCGGCAGTGTTTCTCTTTATTAACAGGTCTTTGCAAAAGTCTTTCCGAAGCATCAAGGCTCAAATCGGCTCCGCCTTCGCTCGCTTCCATTAAATCGGCGACTTGCTCGCCGTTTCGCTCGGGTTTCATTCCCAATTCGTTCAAACTCATCTGCAACACAGGTAGAAGGCGATGCACCCAATAATTGACTCGTCCTTGACTCAATCCAAATTGCAAACCGTGCATTGTTTGCAACGGGGAAGTTTTTTGATACGCCAAAATGAACAACAATTTGTCGCTGATACTCACCAATTTTGACTTTCTTCCGCCGCCTTTTGCTCGTTGTTGGTGCTTTTTGGACGGCTTTGGTTTCGGTCGCAACAAAAGTTGATAACATTTTTCAAAAGTCGGCAACAAGACTTGAAATTCTTCGTCTGTTAAACTCGTGACTGAAAGAAATTCTCTCGGCTTTTCTTTTAACTCAATATATTTTAACATTTACACAGTTTATCTGATTTCTCTTATTTCAAATAATGTCTATTGCATACAAACCACATTGTATGAGTGTATTTAATGCAATAAAATGCCAAAAATCAAGAAAATTAGGGAAAATTTGCTGATTTTTGTCGAAAATGATGGAAATTAAACGAAAAAGTGCGTCCTTAGAGTAAGAAAATGAGCCTTTGTGCCTAATATCCCAACAAGCCTTCTTAAACGATTTTAAGCAGTAAAAATGCCGCTGAACGGCAAAACACGAACTAATATTTTCAACGGTTTAGAGGTCTTAGCGTTGTTTTTGACGCATCTACTAAACAAACACCGTGAAGGCGAATTGTTTGGTTTGCGTTTCGTCTTCATCGGCTTTTAATAATTTGGCAATGCCGAAATCGAGCAGCTTCGGCGTGCCGTCTTTGGTGACTAAGATATTCGACGGCTTCAAATCGCGGTGAATCACCAGATTTTTATGCGCGTGGGCGACCGCCGCGCAGACGCGCCGAAACAAATCGAGTCGTTCGGTCAAGCTCAAATCGTTCGCGTCGGCGTAATCGTCAACGGGAACGCCCTCGACGTATTCCATTACCAAAAACGGAACGCCTTCGCTCGTCGTGCCGCCGTCAATCAAGCGGGCGATATTCGAGTGTTCGAGTTCGGCTAAGATTTGCCGTTCGTTCAAAAAACGGCGCAGAACCATCTCAGAATTGATGCCGCCGCGAATTATTTTGACGGTGACCCTCTGGCGAAATTCGCCGTCGTCGCGCTCCGCTAAAAAGACCGCGCCCATTCCGCCCATTCCGAGTTTTTCGAGAATTTTATAGTTGCCGAAACATCTGCCGATGTAATTGTTTTCCCGAATCTGCAAATCTTCGACGACCGCGAAAGCCGACGCTTCGAGCGCGTCGCCGTCGGTGTTTTCAAAGGCGAGCAATGACTCGACATCGCGGCGCAAAGTCGGATTCGCGCCGCCGGCGCGGGCGAGATACGCGCCGCGTTCGGCGGACGGCTGGACGAGTGCTTCGTCGAGAATTGATTTTATTTTCTGCCAGTAGTCGGGTGACATTTTGATTCGATGACGAAACACCGCCGGAATCCAATTCAAAATCCAGCGAGCGTTTCATTATAAAGGAACTGAGACTATAAACGCTTAAACCTTTAGTGATTTTAGAATCAATCGAATCATAAATTCAATTTCAACGGAGCGCAAGAAAATTTTTCGTCCGCCCCCAAGATTTTTTGAGCCGATATTCTTCGTTTTGTCGCATTAAGTGGCAGAGAGCGTTTTATGTTCGATGTCGGAGCGCAAATCGAGATTCTGATTGTTGACGATTTTCCCGTCGTCCGCGCCGGACTGCGAACTTTAATTGAGGCGGAAAGCGATATGCGCGTCGCGGCGGAAGCCGAAAACGGGCGTGAGGCGATAGAAATTTTCAAAGCGCGGCGACCGGACGTTGTTTTAATGGGTCTGCTAATGCCGGAAATGAACGGCTTGGAATCTACCAAAAAGATTTACCGCGATTCGGGCGGCGATTGCCGCGTCATCGCGCTGACTGGCTCCAGCGGACACGAAGCCATTTATCAGGCACTCAAAGCCGGAGCAAAAGCGTATCTGCTGAAAACCGCGTCGCCCGTCGAGATTCTCAAAGCGATTCGCCACGTTGCTGCTGGAAAAAGATATTTGCCGCCTTCGATTCGTGAACGGCTCGCCGAGAGAACGGCGGCGGAATCTTTGACCAGGCGCGAGTTGGAAGTTCTTGAATTGATTATTCACGGCTTAAGCAACGCGGAAATCGCCGCGCGGCTTGGCTTGACTGAAGGAACGGTCAAAGGTCACGTCAACCGGATTTTAGGAAAAATTCAGGTCACCGACCGCACGCAGGCGGCACTCGCGGCAATGGGGCGCAGCATTTTTTTGTGGACGGAAAACGAAACAACGGAAAATTTCGCCCGCCTGTAACTTTAGTTACGAGATTAGGCGGCTCGGCGATTGGTAAACTCTCCGGCTGTCACCTGTCCAAACCGAAAATTCGATGCCCCGATTTTCCGCGTCGCGGCTTCTCGACAGAGCAGCGGGGAATTTGTCGAAAACGAAATTTTCAAAACGCGGCGTTCACCGTTCCTAAGCAAACCGTTCAAATGCGCGCGTTTTGAAAATGCCGAAAATTTTTTTGAGCCGCTTTTCTCTTTTTTGTCGCATTAGTAAGGGTAAAGGTATTTGAGAGGAAGACCGTAGAGGAAAAACGAATCGGAATACAATTTTTCACGTTCGTTCTTCTTTCATTTTTGCGTCACCAAAAAAATACAAATTTTTTTGAGCCGCTTTTTTGAGTTTTGTCGCAATAGTTATCAGCAGACTGAAAACTGAAAATAATTTTTTTTCGAGCTGCTTGCCAAAGAGTGACTACTGAAATCGTTCGGGAAATAAAAAAAACGACTCGTTTTTGAAACAGTCGTCAGGTTTTGAAACAGTCGTCAGGTAAGGAGAAAATCAATGAAATACACATCGCATAAATTAATCACGCCAGTCGTTTTTGCCGCTCTTTTTGTGGCGGCAATCGTCGGAACAATCATTATTCGGAGTTCAGATACGGGGAAAACGGCGGAGTCAACGCGCGAAACGGAGTTTCAACAAACTTCCGAAACGTCGGTTGAAAACGCCGTCGCGCGGCTGCCGCTCGTTTTTGAAGCGTCGCACTCCGGTAAAAGAACAGAGTCCGCCGCCGATTTTGTTTCGCGCGGAGCAGGCTACCGGCTCGCGCTCAATCCGACCGAAGCGGTGATGTCGTTTGAGAAAAACAAAACGCCAGAACAGGAAACCGCGCCCGTGCCGGCGACGCTGAAAATGCGCCTTGAAAAAGCGAACAAACGGGCGAAAGCGGCAGGCGAAAAGGCTTTGACGGGCAAATTAAATTATTTTATCGGCAGCGACCGGAAAAACTGGCACACCGACGTTTCCGCCTTTCAAAAAGTTCGTTACACAGCGGTTTACCCGGGCGTGGACGTGATTTATTACGGCAAACAGCGACAACTCGAATACGATTTCGTCGTCGCGCCGAAAGCCGACCCAAACCAAATCGAACTCGCTTTTGACGGAGCGCAAAGTATCAACATCAGCGCGGAAGGCGCTCTCATTCTGCAAATGCCGGACGGCGGCGAAGTGCAATTTGAGAAACCGTTTTCGTATCAGGAAGTCAACGGCGAGCGGCGCGAAATCGCCAGTCGTTACGCGGTCAAGGAAAACAATCGCGTCGGTTTTGAAGTCGCCGAATACAACCGCGCCGAAACGCTCGTAATTGATCCGGTATTAAATTATTTTACCTATCTCGGCGGTGAGCTTACCGATGAAGCGCGTGCGGTTGCGGTTGATAATACGGGCAATTTCTACATCGGTGGTAACACTAATTCCGCTTTTAATCTTCCGTTGCTAAATCCGTTGCGCGGTCAACTCAGCGCGATTCAATTAGGCGAGAATGATGCTTTCCTCTCGAAATTCAACGCGAATGGCGAACTGATTTTTTCGACTTATTTCGGCGGTTCAAACGCGCCGAATGAAGTCAACGGGTTGACGGTGGACAGCGGCGGCAACGCTTATCTGACCGGCTCGACGCGCGCGACCGATTTCCCGACCACGGCAAACGCTTTCGATAACACCAAAGCTGACAGCAGCCGTGATGCTTTTGTCGTCAAGCTCGGAGCGGCGGGCAACAATCTACTGTATTCCAGCTTTTTCGGTGGAAACTCGCTCGATGTTGGCAACGCAATCACGGTCAACGAAACGGGACGCGCTTTCATTGCGGGCGAAACCGCCTCGGTCAATCTGCCAATAACCGTCAATGCTTAGAGACGCACACCTTCGCAAGCGACGACCAATTCAACAGATGTATTCGTTGCCGAAATCAACACCAATCCGTCGGGCTGCGCGGCGAGCGGCGGTTTTAATTGCCCGCAGTCGCTCGCTTATTCGACGTATTTGCCGGGTAATGGTAGGGACGAAGCAAATGCGATTGATTTGGATTCGTTCGGCAGCGTCTGGGTCGGCGGCGGAACGAAATCAACCGATTTCCCGACGAAAGACGCTTTCCAAAATGCCAATACCGGCAGTTATTCCGGGTTTGTCACTAAATTGAACACCAACCCGGCAAACTGCACGGTGACTTCAATCGCCGATTGCCTGCAATCGCTTTTGTATTCGACTTATTTCGGTACGGGGAATGGTTATTTGGATGTTAACGATTTGGCGGTTGACCCGAACAACAATGTTATTATTGCGGGCGATACGGTTAAAAACCCCAATAATTTACCACTTGTCAACGCCGTGGATAATTCGTGCGGCGCACTTGACGCGGGCACTTTGTATTGTGCGAAAAGCGAAAATTTCGTTGCCAAATTTAATCCTTCGGGCGCAAACTTGATTTATTCAACTTATCTCGGCGGCAGCGGTGAGGAACGATACCAGTTTCAAGATGCGGCTCACGGCGGGTTAACGGTTGATTCATCCGGCAACGCTTATGTGACGGGAACGACGCTTTCCGCCGATTTCCCGATTCTCAATCCGCTGG
Source organism: Pyrinomonadaceae bacterium (assembly GCA_026786155.1). Lineage (GTDB taxonomy): Bacteria > Acidobacteriota > Blastocatellia > Pyrinomonadales > Pyrinomonadaceae. The sequence continues at coordinate 7,898 of JAJAYR010000104.1, read as the reverse complement.
CGGGCAACGAGGCTTACAGCGGCTACTCGCAAACCTCGACACCGGCAGGCGATCTTTACGGTGGTGACGCTTATGTAACGGCTTTATCGCCTGCCGGAGCGTTGATTAGTTCGAGCTATCTTGGCGGAACCGGTTATGACAATGGCAACGCCATTGCCGTCGCGCCGTCGCTCGCCCCCGGCACGGTGTATGTCGTCGGAATGACCGATTCGCTGGATTTTACCACCGTCCCGCCACAGCTTTCACTTAGCGAGTTCAGCCGCAACGATTTCAACACTTTTGCCGTCCGCGTTAATATGTTCGCTGCTTCCGCCTCATCTTACACGGTCGGCGGGCGCGTTTTACTGAACAGCGGCAGCCCGGCGGCGAACATCCGTATCAGTTTGAAAAGCGGCGACTCATTTGAGCGATTCGCTGTGACGGACGCAAACGGAGATTATCGTTTCAACAATATTTTGACAGGCGCATACACGATAGTTCCGGTCACGCCCGATTTTCTTTACACGCCGCCGAGCCGGACGGTCAACGTCACGAGTAATATGACCCTCGCTGACTTTCAGGCGCGTCCGTTCATTAGTGTCACCGGAAGCGTAACTCTCAATTCTCAGCCGTTTCCTGCAATAATTCGGGCATTTCAGAATGGAATGCTGATCAGAACGACGGGTACTAATACCAGTGGGAACTACAATCTAAAACTGGCTGAACCGGGGATTTACGAAATCATTCCGAGTTGCAACGCAACAGGGAATATTTACTGTACACCCCGATCAAGAATCGTTAATTTGACAGGCGATTTAAGCAATCAAAACTTCATTGCTGAATTCGGGAGGGAGGTTAGCGGGCGAGTTGCAGACAACAACGGCAATTCGTTCGGCGGCGTGACGCTTCGTTTACGAGATGACTCCGGTTTTATTCAAGAAGTTTCGAGCGATACGGGAGACGGCATTTTCATTTTTACAAATGTTCCGGCAGGAACTTATCAACTGACCGCCGCCAAAGTCGGCTACAATTTCGCGCCGACGAGTCGCACCGTTACGGTGACAAACTCCAATGTTGTCGGGCAGAACTTTGTCGGAACGCCGTTTGTCCGCAACAACGGACGCATCGCGTTTTCGAGCCGCAACAACGCGGAAGACAACCGCGAAATTTACACGATGACCGCGACCGGGGACGACGTGCGCCGTTTGACCAATAATTCGGTGCTGGACACCGAACCGTCATATTCGCCGGACGGCTCGCAAATCGTTTATCGCAGCGACCGTAATATTTTCAAAATCAACGCCGACGGCACGGGAACGCCCGTGCCGTTGACGACCGGCGGGCGCGATGAAAATCCGTCGTGGTCGCCGGACGGTTCGCAGATCGCCTTTGTCCGCGAAGTAACGGTCAATGGCAACGATAATCTCGAAATTTTCGTGATGCAAAGCGACGGCACTTCGCCGCGCAACATCACAAACAACGCGGCGACCGACCGCGATCCGGCGTGGTCGGCGGATGGAATAACGGTTTATTTTACCAGCAACCGCGACGGCGATAACGAAATTTTCGCGGTCAACAGCGTCAATACCTCCACTGTTACGCAATTCACGATCAACACTGAATCGGATGACAGTCCGGCAATTTCTCCGGCTGACAATTCGCTCATTTACGTCGGCGTGAGAAACGGCAACCCGGACATTTACACCCGGAACGGCACGAATTTGACCAACAACGCGGCGGCAGACGGCAACCCGGCGTTTTCGCCGGACGGTCAGCAAATCGTTTTTACGCGCAGCGACGGCGATTCGGAAATTTACACGATGACCAAAACCGGCGGCAGCCAAACGCCGCGCACCGTCAACACGGTAACCGATACCACGCCAGATTGGGGCGCGGATACCGCCGCCTGCACCACTGCGCCGGACGAAATCGTTTCGTGGTATCAAGGCGAATCAAACGCCGCCGATTCGCACGGCGCGAACAACGGCGCGGCGAGCGGCGCGACTTATGTCGCCGCCAAAGTCGGCAGAGGTTTCAAATTCGATGGTGTGGACGACAAAGTTGAGATTCCCGATGCCGCCTCGCTTAAACCGGCGAAAGTATCGGTCGAAACGTGGGTGCGATTCGACTCGCTCACGTCAAACACGACCGGCGGCGCGCCGAACGGAACACAATATCTCGTTTTCAAGAAAAATTCGCGCGTCAACAATTTTGAGGGCTACGCGCTTCTAAAATACCCGAACAACCGGCTGGTTTTCGCCGTCACCGACGCGAACGGCGTGACCGGCTTTGCCGACAGCGGCACGACGCTGGCGACGACCGGCGAGTTTTATCACGTCGTCGGAAGTTTCGACGGCAGCCGCGTCCGCCTGTATGTCAACGGCAATCAGGTCGGTTCGGCAGACGCTCCCGTCACACTCGATTACGGCACGCGCCCGCTTTTCTTAGGCACTTCAGGCGTAACTTACGACGGCAAATTTAACGGCGTGCTGGACGAAGTAACGATTTACAACGACAATCTTTCCGCCAACACGATCAGCCGTCTCTACAACGCGGGCAGCGTCGGCAAATGTCCCGTCACCGGCTGCAATCCGGTTTCGAGCGGGCTGCTGAATTGGTATCGCGGTCAGGGAAACACGGCTGATTCAATCGGGACGAACAATGGCTTACCGCAAGGCAATCTTGATTATGCGGCGGGACGCATCAACAGCGGTTTCGGCTTTAACGGGTCGAGCGCGTTCAATATCAACCGCTCAATTGCCGATGATTTCTCCATCGAATTCTGGATGAAATCGGCGCAGACCGGCGGCGGCGAATCGCAGTGGTATAACGGGTTCGGAATGGTTGACGGCGAAATTCCCAGCGTGACCAACGATTTCGGCGTATCGCTCGGCGCTGGCAAAGTTTTGTTCGGTACGGGCGGCGACTTGACGATTCGCAGCACGGCGGCGGTCAATGATAATTCGTGGCATCACATCGTTGCTACCCGCAGCAAAACAACTGGCGCGATGAAACTCTACGTTGATGGTGCGGAAGCGGCGACCGGGATGGGTTCGACGGCGAGCCTGACCGCGCCGACGAATTTATCCGTCGGCGGCGGACGCGCGGGCAGCGCGGGATTTTATAATGGTTTGCTCGATGAAGTGAAAATCTACAACCGCGCATTAACTTTGACGGAAGTGCAAAACGCGTTCGTCAACAACTGCGCGCCAACGGCGCGTCCGCAGTTCGATTTTGACGGTGACGGGAAAGCCGACGTTTCCGTGTTTCGCCCGTCCAACGGCGCGTGGTATTTGCTTCAGTCAACCACCGGCTTTACAGGTCTCGCCTTCGGATTTGGAACGGACAAACTCGTTCCCGCCGATTACGACGGTGACGGGAAAACCGATGTCGCGGTTTATCGCAGCGGGATTTGGTATCTTCAACGCAGTCAACTTGGTTTTACCGGCATCGCTTTCGGCGAAGCAACTGACATTCCCGTTCCCGCCGATTATGATGGCGACGGCAAAGCCGATGTGGCGGTTTTCCGTCCGTCGAACGGTGTCTGGTATTTGCTCAGAAGCAGTTTAGGCTTTACCGGCATCCAGTTCGGGCAAAACGGCGACAAACCTGTTCCGGCGGATTACGACGGCGACGGGAAAGCCGATGTCGCCGTTTATCGAAACGGAACGTGGTATTTACAGAGAAGCACACTCGGATTTACGGGAATAGCTTTTGGTGAAAGCACGGACAAACCTGTGTCGGCAGACTACGATGGCGACGGCAAGGCTGATGTAGCGGTGTTCAGACCATCAAGCGGAGTATGGTATCTGCTGCGAAGCACGGCGGGCTTTACCGGAATCGCCTTTGGATTGGGAACGGATTTACCGACACCGGCGGATTATGACGGCGACGGGAAAGCCGATGTCGCTGTCTTTAGAGATGGAACGTGGTATCTGCAAAGAAGTCAGGCAGGATTTACGGGCGTTTCATTCGGCGCGGCAACCGACAAACCAATTCCCAATGCTTTCGTGCCTTGAAGATAAAACCTGTCAAATAAACGGTGTGGTATCAAACAATGCCACACCGAACTGAGATGGTCAAGTTTAGCGATACACAGAACTCTCGCTGCTCCTTTGTTTTTTGATTTTATCTCTGGTTTTCAATTCTTTTTCAAATGCCATCGGACTTTTGTAGCCTAAACTTGAATGCAATCGCTCTCGATTGTAATAACCTTCAATGTAGCTGAAGATTTCTGATCGGGCTTGTTCGAGATTTTCAAACCTGCCGTTTTCCAATAATTCCGCCTTGAAACGGGAGAAAAAACTTTCCGCCCGGGCATTATCATAACAATTGCCGCGTCTCGACATTGATTGACGGAAGCCGCCCGTGTAAAGCAATCTCCGATATTCGACCGCCGCGTAATGGCTGCCTTGATCGGTATGAATAATTGCGCCTTCGCCGATTAAACCTTTCAAAAGTGCTTGCAGAAAAACGTCAATGACTAATTGCGCCGTCATTCGCGTCGAAACTTTCCACCCGACAATGCGCCGCGTATATTTATCCTGAAGGCACGCCAGATAACAAAACGAACCGTCCTGCATCGGCAAATAGGTAATGTCGCCGACCAACACTGCGCCCTTCGCAGTCGGCTCATTTGATCGGTTTTTCAACAAGTTGTCATTCGCCCCCAAACCGTGTCTGGAATCGGTCGTCTGCGGCTTGAAACGCTTCGGGGCAATCGCCCGTAAGCCTTCACGCCGCATCACTTGTCTGACCGTATTGCGTCCGAGTTTTAAGCTCGCCGCGATTCTTCTCGAACCGTAACACCGCGCATTTGCGTGGAAACATTCCTTGATGCGCGCCGTCTGCGGATTCTCCCGATAGGTTTCGCCGCGCTCGTAAGCATAATAATTGCACCGTTCGACTGGCATCACCCGACATAAGCAGGTATCAGAAAGTTTTGTAACATAATGAAATTGTTTCTCGCCAATAAAACCAAGGTAAATACTTTTTTATTATCTTACAAAACTTATTGCGCCCTGCTTAATTCTACTTTGTCAGATTAAGATAAAACTTTAAGAAAGAAGAATTTTAGCCGCCGATTAACGCCGATGACGCGGATAAATCAGTTGAAATTCTGAAAATCAGGAAAAATATCGGCGTTTATCGGCGAACATCGGCGGCGAATTTTTAATCTGACAAAGTAGAATTAGGAACGTGTAAAAAATAACTTATAACGGTTGTATTTGATAATTCCATTTCGGTAGCACTTCATCAAACGCTATTGTCATTGTTGCTTTGAAATTCTCGCTCTCTTTTCTTCCGCTTCGAGACACTTTTTCATTTATCCACGCTACCACTTTCAGTCCTTTTTCGGTGGTTGTTTTCTCGGCTTGTTCTTTGACAATTTCATAATTCTCAAACACCAGACCTTCCCAACTTCTTTGTAAATGTGGAAATAAGCGATGCTCAATCGGATTATATTGTTCACAATATGCCGGATAATGAGCGATTGTAATTGTGATTCCCAACTCATTTGCCAACTTTTGCAAATCTTCTACGGGCGATGTAATGGAGACACGAATTGCTTCCTCCGCCGTCCATTAAAAGCGAGAGAAATGTTGCTTTGGGATACTCTTTGGGAAGGTTGTTTTGCCAATGATAGCGCAGATTATCGCACAAAAACTCGAACCTATCTTTGCTCTTTCCCAAACTCAAATATCCTTTGTTTTGCACGATGTCATAAATCCCGTGCGGCACCACCACGCCTTCTGCAAGACTCGCAAAATCGTGGTCATAAACCTCTCTTTTTTCTTGGCAATATGACTTGCCGGCACGATAAAATTGTCCGATGAACTCTTTTTTCTTAGTATCTACGCTCAATATCGGCAAACCTTTTTGTTTGAATTCGGCGACTGTTTTCGTAATCCGGTGAAACTGTTCAACTCGATTTTCAACCTCTTTAATCGTCATTGTTTTACTCATTTTTCGCTTCACCAAGCCTTTCATTTTGGTCAATTGTCCGGGCGATAAAACGACTCGTTTGGACACCTTTTTCACCAAATAATTTCACGACATCCGAGGTCTTCAAATTTGTCCAACGAACCTTTTCATTCATCGGAGAACCTGCCGTTTGGGATTCCACAATCTCATCCAATAAAATGATTAATTCCGCTTCGGTTGCAATGTTTTTTTTCGTCCACCACCAATTTTGCAAATCCGCCTGGAAATTTCCGCCCCGTTGGAAATGCGCGACTAACTCTTTTTGTCCAACACGAATCGTATGCGGATGAATGCCAAGTTCAAGCGAAACTTGATGAACCCCAAAATAGCCGGGTTGGTTAGCTTTCAAGGCGGCAAAAAGACGCTTTTGCTTTTCATCCAACCTCTCGAAAAATAATTGTTCCGAACTTTTGTTCATAGTTTATAGCTTTTCAAATTCCTAAGTTGCTATTATTGTATCGTTATAAGTTATTTTTTACATATCCCTTAGAAAAGTTTATTGCGATTCGGCAAGATATTTTTAACAAAACCGTTTTTTCAACCGAAGCGAAAATATAAGCCGGTGAGCCGAAGTTTCTAAGGTATTTTGAAAAGTTCAGAGTCCACGCTTCAGCGTGAAACCGCCGCGCTGCGCGGGCGGAGCAAAGGGCGTTCCGCGTTTGGACTCTGAACGATTGAACATTATTTTGAGACAATTTTTTTAGAAACAAATCTACGGGACATTCGTCGCAGGCAGCGGAACGTCGCCGTTTATTCCCCAATTTTGCGCTCGCGTCGCCCCGTTGGAGTTTTGCATAATAAACCAAACGCCGATTGACGGGCGGAAAACCGCAAAATCCGATTTACCGTCGCCGTCATAATCGCCGGGCGCGGGAACGTCCGTCGAAGCACCGTAAGCGATGCCGCGAAATGCGCTATCGCTGCTCCGCAGATAATACCAAACGCCGTTTGACGGTCGGAAGACGGCTAAATCCGCTTTGCCGTCGCCGTCGTAATCGCCGAGAACCGGCTTGTCTTCAATCGCGCCGAATTGTGCGCCGGAGAATCCGTCGCGGCTGCGCTGTAAATACCAAATACCGTCCCGGAAAACCGCGATGTCAGTTTTGCCGTCGCCGTCATAATCGTCGGCAATCGGTTTATCCGTTCCCAAACCGAATTGCGCGGCGCGAAAACCGTCGCGGCTCTGCTGTAAATACCAAATACCGTTTCTGAAAACAGCGATGTCGGCTTTGCCGTCGCCGTCGTAATCGCCCGCTTGCGGAACGTCGCCGGTTTGTCCGAATCGGATTCCCTTAAATCCGTCGCGGCTTTGCAGAATATACCAAACTCCGCCGCGAAAAACGGCGATGTCGGTTTTCCCGTCGCCGTCGTAATCTTCCGGCGCGAGCGTGTCCGAAGCGAATCCGAAACTGCTGGCAGCGAGATTGTTGTCGGACGAACGCAAAATATACCAATTGCCGTCCGAAGGTCGAAAAACTGAAACGTCGGTTTTGCCGTCGCCGTCAAAATCGGCATGTTTGGCTCTCATGGGCGCAGCGGTCGCGTCGCCGAAAACGGTAAATTTGAACGCCGGAGAAATCGCCATGCCGTTTGCCGCACTCGAATCGGAAATATACCAGCGTCCGAAAAACGTCGCGCCGACGAGCGCGGGATTATTCGGAATCGGCAAGCTGATCGAGCCGTAACCGTTTCCGTTTCCGCTGCCGGAAAGCTGCACGACTGCGCGGGCGAATGAACCGTTTGCCGGAGTTGCGCCTGTTCCGGGATCGGTGCTGTTGATGACTAAAACGGCATTCGCGCCGCCGAGCGCGTTGGAAACGCCGACGGTGAAATTCGGATTGCCGACCAGCGGCGGTTCAATCGCCGTCGCTTGCGGGATATTTCCGCCCGCGCCAACTGTTCCGTTTCCGATAATTTGCGGAACGCGGTTCGAT
>JAJAYR010000103.1 GCA_026786155.1 Pyrinomonadaceae bacterium | reverse complement strand
CCGCTTTACAGTTCTTGGAAACCGATTGATGTGGAAACGGATGAATGTCGTAAGTTTTTTGCCGCTTCAAATATCGGTTTGTTTTTTTCCGTGCATCAACCGCCGCTGGTGCCGGATATGTTTTTGAGTTTGGATGTGGAAACGCCCGCCAATCTCGATTTGAACGCGCATCGTTCGTATTTTGTTTGGGAATTCGGCAAAGTCCCGGATGTCGCGGTGGAAATAGTTTCCAACCGCAAAGGCAACGAACTGACGAGCAAACTCACGGAATACGCGCGAATCGGCGTAACTTATTATGTGGTGCTTGACCCATTCGGAAATTTGGGCGAAAGCGTTTTGCAGGTTTATGAACTCGGTTTCGGCAAACGTCTCAGATTGAAAAGCGACACGATTTTGACGGAAGCCGGTTTGGAGGCGAAACTTTGGCAAGGCGAGTTTGAAGGTATTTCGGGCGAGTGGCTTCGCTGGTATGATTTAGACGGGAATTTGATTTTGACGGGCAAGGAAGCGGCGGAGAAGATGGCGCAAAAAATGCGCGATTTAGGAATTGATTTTTAAGAGAAATAAATGTCAACAGAACTTATCAAAGTTACGATTAACGGGCAGGAATTTGAAACCGAAAAAGGCGCACGGCTGATTGATGTCTGCCGCGATAATGCCTTTAACATTCCGTCGTTTTGCTATTATCAAGACCTCGCTTTGCAGGCTTCGTGCCGGATGTGTCTGGTTCGCATCGAAAAAATGCCGAAGCTGCAAACGTCCTGCACGATCACCTGCACGGACGGGATGATGGTGACGACGCAGAGCGCGGAAATCGAAAAAGCGCAGCGGGCGATGGGCGAATTTCTGCTGGCGAATCATCCGCTCGACTGTCCGGTTTGCGACCGCGGCGGCGAGTGCGAATTGCAGGAAATAATTTTCGATTGGGGCGATGTCGAAGAGCGTTTTACCGAAAAGAAAAACGCCACGCCGGAGAAATTTTTGTCGCCGATGGTCGCTAACGACCCGCAGCGGTGTATCGTCTGCAAACGCTGCACGCGGGTTTGCGACGAATGGATGGGCGAAGATGCCATCGAAGCCGCCAATCGCGGAGTTGATACGGTGATCGGAACTTACGGCGGCTGGCTCGGCTGTTCGCAGTGCGGCAACTGCATCGAAGTTTGTCCGACGGGAACACTGCTTGACGGCGTTTATCGGCACGAAACTCGTCCCTGGGAACTCGACCAAACGATTACGACCGACACTTATTCATCTGACGGAATGCAGCTTTCAATCGGTTCGCGCAGTGGTCTGGTTCATCGAATCGTCGCCCGCGACCGTTACGTTGACGGTTTGAACGGCGAGTTTCTCGATGTCAAAGCCCGCTTCGCGCACGAATTTATCAATCACGCCGAACGAATTAAAACGCCTTTGATTCGATATAAAAAAGGCGGAAAACTGATTCCGACAACCTGGGACGAGGCGATTCATTTTGTCGCCAATAAATTTAAGGAAACCGTAAATAACGTCGGTGTCGTCGCTTCGGCGCGGTTGACGAACGAGTCAATTTTTACGCTGAAAAAGTTTGCGAAGGAAGTTGCCGGTTCAGATAATTACGCGATTTCCGACCGTTATGATTTATCACCGTTTTTCGATAATTTGTCCGCGCCTTTAGCGACGCATAAAGAGATTCGCAAAGCGAAAACTTTAATTTTAATCGGCGGCGAACCCGACGAAGAACAGACTTTCACGGCAAAACAAATGCGGCAAGCCGTTCGCAATGACGGCGCGAAATTGATAATCGTTAATGACACGCCGATTCGTTTGACGGCGCAGGCGACGCAGTTTGTTCATATCAATAAAAATTCTTACGATGCTTTCGCGGCGGCTTTGATTGATGCGGCAAACGTCAAAAAACTCGGCATCGAAACGAAAGATTTTGAAGATTTACGTCGGACAATCAGCGATACGACCGGCGATTTAGTCGTGATGTTCGGCGGCGATTTGTCGGCGGAAGCCCAGGCGATTCTGGCGAATTCGGCGGACGTTTTCGCGGGCGCAAATCGTCGCGTTTTATTTCATCCGCTGCCGATGTATAACAATTCGGTCGGCGCACACGATATGACGGCGGGCAGAAAATCTTTGTCCGAAGTTCTGAAAAATTCCAAATCGCTTTTAATCGGCGGCAGTTTGCAGGAAGAACACATCGCGCTTTTAGCAAATAAAGATTTTATCGTCGTGCAGGAATTGTTTGAAACCGAAACGACCGATTACGCCGACGTCGTTTTACCGGCGGCGAGTTTTGCCGAGATGGACGGAACTTATACGAACAACACGGGCTTTGTGCAGCGAGTTCGACAGGCAATCGAGCCGGTCAATCAGGCGAAAGCCGATTGGATGATAACTTCGATGATTGCCAAAGAGTTGGGCGTTGATTTCGGTTATAACCTGTCGGCGACAATGGTTTTCAAAGCAATTGCCGACGGCGTTCCGGCTTACGCGGGACTTCGTTATCCGGCTTTGAAGGACGAATCGAAACCCGTGCAGGTCAAACACCTGCTTTCAGCGAAAAAAGATTTATCGAAGGAAACGGACGCGCTGAAAGCCAATGTCGAAAAACTTTCCGACGAAGCGAATAAAATCACGGAAATGCCGCGCGTCGGTCATAAACTGCACCGTTTGACGACGATGACGAGCAAAACCGCGCAGTTTCATTTATTGGCAAACGGCAACCCGAAACCGGAAAATCTGCTCGTTTCGCCGCTCGTGCAGTTTAATTTAGACGGAACGCCGAAGCACAAAGAAATCGCCGTCGCCGTTAATCAGACCGATAAGATTTCTGATGTCAAACGCACCGTCGGCGTTGAAACGGTTGATGGAAAAGCATAAATCGTCGTCGGGTTTAATTTCAGTTATTAACTGATGTTACGCAAAAATGCGGCTCTGCCGCCCGATGTGCGGAAAGGCTTCGCCTTTCCGTTAAGTTCAGCCTAATTTTATCGAGGCTGCGCCTCACGGCGGCGGCACAGCCGCAAAATTTCAGAGAGTAACGACCGGAAAGGCGGAGCCTTTCCGCCCATCGGCGGGCAAAGCCCGAAAAAACATTCGCTGCGTAACATCAGTTATTAAAACTTAGTTTATGGAAGCTATCGTAAAAACAATTTTTCCGTTCGCCGTCGTCAGCATCGGCATTTTGCTCGCGTTTCAGGGCGTTCTGATGATTGTCGCCTACACGGTTTTAGCGGAGCGCAAAGTTTTGGGCTGGATGCAGGGGCGCATTGGACCGAATCGCGTCGGACCGTGGGGAATTGCCCAGCCGTTCGCCGACCTGTTCAAATTTATTTTCAAGGAAGACATCGTTCCCGACAAATCAACGAAATTCGTTTATTTTCTCGCGCCGATTGTCGCGCTGACCTGTGCCTTAATGCCGATTGTCGTTTATCCGTTCGGTCCGGCGATTACGACGATTGACTGGAGTTTTCTGCCCTACGGTTTGGGCGAAGGTATCACGCAGCTACCGATGACGATTGCACGGATTGATGTCGGCGTTTTATACGTTTTGGGCATAACGTCGGTCGGCGTTTATGGAATTGCTTTAGCCGGTTGGTCATCGAACAATAAATACAGTTTGATGGGCGGATTGCGCTCGTCGGCGCAGATGATTTCCTACGAATTAGCGATGGGCGCGTCGGTTATCGGGGTCGTGATGCTCGCCGGAACGCTCGAACTCGGCGGCATTATCGCGGCACAGTCCGGTTCAATGTTCAAATGGTATATCATTCCGCAATTTATCGGCTTCATCGTCTTTTTAATCGCCGCGTTTGCCGAAACGAACCGTATCCCGTTCGATTTGCCCGAAGCCGAAACCGAACTCGTTGCCGGGTTTCACACCGAATACTCGGCTTTAAAATTCGCGCTCTTTTTCATGGCGGAATATGTGAATATGTTCACCGTGTCGGTGATGATCGTAACTTTGTTTCTGGGCGGCTGGTATATTCCGGGTTTGTCGCTCATTTTTGAAGTCGGCTCGATTCCCTACGCGCTCGTCAGCCACATCGGTTTTATCGGCAATATCTGCGCGTTTTTATTTTTATACATCTGGATTCGCTGCACGTTACCGCGTTTTCGTTTCGACCAATTGATGAATTTCGGTTGGAAATTTCTACTGCCGGTCGCGCTGGCGAACGTGATTTTGACGATTATCGTCGTTTATTTTTTGAACCGTTAAGTTCTGAGTTCACGCTTCAGCGTGTTTCTTCCGCCAGCGAAGCGCGGCGGGAAAGCAAACTGAAGTTTGAACTCTAAACAATTACTAAAAATGGCTACCACCGCTTTATTTTTTCTTTTCGCCGGATTCGCTATCGCGTGTGCGGTTTCGATGGTTTATCACCGAAACCCGCTTTACAGCGCGATCTCCTTGGTCGGCGTGTTTATCGCGCTGTCGTGCATTTATATCACGCTCGCCGCGCCGTTTATCGCCGCCGTGCAGATTTTGATTTACGCGGGCGCGATTATGGTTTTGGTCGTTTTCGTGATTATGCTTTTGAATCTCGAAGATGACAAACCGCTCAATCGGCTGCGTTATTTATACGCCGTCGGCGGCGGTTTGGGCTTGATTTTATTGGTGCAGACCTTTTTTATTTTCTACGCCGTGATGCGTGCGCCGAAACAGACGGTTGACGCGGATGTAACGGTCGGCAAAACCTTGAGCATTGGGACGGCGATGTATACCGAATATCTTCTGCCGGTTGAAATCGTCGGTATTTTACTTTTAATGGCGGTCATCGGCGGCGTGATTTTAGCGCGTCGTCTGGAACAGCCGAAACTTGAATTGGTCGTTGACAACGAATTAGAACGCCGCGGCGAAGGCGAAATCAAAGACGAATTCCGAATCAGATTATAATTATTGAATTTTAACGAATGCCTGTTTCGCTCAATCAAATTTTGGAGATGCCGAACGCCGCGATTTTAGCGGAGCAGATTCAAACTGCGCTCGAACGCGAAAAAGCCGAGCGCGAACATTTTTATAAAATTATTGACGAAAACAAAAAGATGGAATTTATCAACGGCGAAATCTTTTTTCAATCGCCGGTCAAAATCGAACACAATCAGGCGACGAAAAGAATTTGCATACTTTTAAATACTTTCGTTGACACTCACGACTTAGGTTTCGTCGGAATTGAAAAAATTCTCATTTCCCTGACCAGAAACGATTACGAGCCGGACGTATGCTTTTTCGGCAAAGCTAAATCGGAAAAATTCAAAGCCGGACAGATGCAGTTTCCCGCGCCTGATTTGGCGGTGGAAGTTTTGTCCGATTCGACCGAAAAGCACGACCGCGAAACGAAATTTGCGGATTACGCGGCGCACGGCGTAACCGAATACTGGATTGTTGACGCGAAAAAAGAAGTTGTCGAGCAGTATGTTTTGCCGAATGACCGTTACGAGTTGCTGGTAAAATCCGGCAACGGAGAAATCGAAAGCGTCGTTTTAGAAAATTTCAAGATTCCGATTCGCGCCATTTTCGATAAACAGACGAATCTGGAAACACTAAAAAGTTTAATTTAAAAATCCGTCCATCGTCTTTCGTCCTTCATTTTCCGACAAAGGACAAAGAGCAAAGGACAAAGAGCTAAAAATAAATGGAACCGAGTTTAGCAAGCTATCTGGCACTTTCAGGAATACTTTTCACCATCGGCGCAACGGGCGTGATTTTCAAACGCAACGCGCTCGGAATGTTTATGTGCATCGAGCTGATGCTGAACGCCGTCAACCTGACGTTCGTCGCCTTTTCGCGTTACTACGCCGACGTTACCGGACAGCTTTTCGTCTTTATGG
>JAJAYR010000102.1 GCA_026786155.1 Pyrinomonadaceae bacterium | reverse complement strand
GGCAGAAGACAGTTTTGTTTAGTAAAACTGAAATGAGCGTTGGCAAATGTGAAATCAAACACATTGCCAACGCTCAATTTTTTGCCAACCGCCTTCTGCCTTCTGCCTTCCGCTTTCTGCCTTCTGCCAACTGCCGACTGCCTTCTGCCGACTGCCGACTGCTTACTTCCGACTTAACCCGGCTTGACCGTCAAATAAATCGTCTGACCTTTTCTCGAAACCAACAATAAAATCGGCTTGTCGCCCGATTTATCGAGCGCGGTTTTTACATCGTCTAAAGAACTGACCGGCTGGCGGTTGATTTCAAAAATCACGTCGCCGCGGGCGATTCCCTGCTGTGCCGCCGCGCCGTTTTGGTCAACATCGGTAACGACGACGCCGGTCGAATCGGCGGGCAGTTCGAGTTGACGGGCGATCTGCGGAGGCAGAGGCTGTAAGTTCACACCGAGTTTGCCGCCTTCGCTCGATTTGTTTTCACCTTTGTTATCTTCGGTCGGTGGAGTGTTTTGGGCGGTTTCGGGATTTAATTCGCCCAGCACGACGGGAAATTCCTGTTCTTTGCCGTCACGCACGACTTTTACTTTAATTTCAACTCCGGGCTGGATTCCGGCGACTTTGTTGCGAAGGATATTCGAGTCATCAATCGCTTCGCCGTTGATGGCGACGACGACATCATCGCGCTTGATTCCGGCTTTTTCCGCCGCGCTTCCTTTTCTGACTTCGTTGACGAGAACGCCTTTCGTATCTTTTAATCCGAAGGATTCCTTGATTGCTTCCGTTACGGGTTGAATCCCGACACCGAGCAATCCGCGCCGCACTCTGCCGTTAGCGATAAGTTGCTCCATCACGGTCTTCGCCATATTCGACGGAATCGAAAAGCCGATGCCGATGCTGCCGCCCGATTGTCCGCTCGATAAAATCTGCGAGTTGATGCCGATGAGTTCGCCCGTCAAATTGACCAACGCGCCGCCGGAATTGCCGCGATTGATCGGCGCGTCGGTTTGTAAGAAGTCTTCAAAACTGTTGCCGTCGCTCAGTCCCGTGCGGCGACCTTTGGCGGAGATAATGCCCTGCGTAACGCTCTGCCCGATGCCGAGCGGATTGCCGATTGCCAGCACGATGTCGCCGACGCGCACATTGTCGGAATTTCCGAGATTCAAAAAGGGAAGATTCGCCGCTTCGATTTTCAAAATCGCCAAATCCGAAGGTTTGTCCAAGCCGACCGCTTTCGCCGTATATGATTTATTGTCGCTCATCAAAACGGTGATTTTCTCCGCGTCTTCGACGACGTGATTGTTCGTCAAAATATAACCGTCCGCGCTGACCATCACGCCTGAACCGGCTCCGCGCTCAATCTGCGGACGCGGTTGCTGTTGCTGTCCGCCGGGCGGCATCGGCGGCGAATTGAAAAAATCGTCGAACGGCGACTGCGGCATCGGCTGCTGCGGATTTTGCCGCGCTTTGATTTCCGATTCGATTCGCACGACGGCGGGCGAAGTTTTTTCGACGACATCGGCGTAAGAAGTCCGCGTTCCGTCAACGACCAGCGGAATCGGCGCGGCGGTTGGCGGCGGCGTTTGATTTTCCGCCGTCGGAGAAGCGGTTTGTTCGCCGATAAAACCCGATTTACAGCCCGCCGTAACGAGCAGCGACAGAGCCAGCAAGAGGCTCAAAAACTTGTGATTTACAATAGGCACAATCAATTTATTTAACATTTATTTCTCCAAAAAATTTGCTCACTTTTATTGTAGTTTAAATTTAAAAAAGTCGCCGTTTTCTGTTAAGGGCATTTCAGACGTTGGTGATTAGTCTACGTTTCGGGAGAGAAAGATGTTCGGAAAAATTTCGTTTGAAGTTTTACCGATGATTGACGGCGGCTTATTTCTATCAACCAAAGAGAGTATTTCAGCGCGGAGAAAAGCAGGCGCATCAAGGGAGCGAAACTTTTGCCGCGCGGCGAAATCGAAAAACGACATTTGGAGATTGACCGCGCGAAACCTGTTTTCGTCATGTGTCGGACGGGCAGACGTTCCGCCGAAGCGCAAAAGAAACTCGCCGCGCTCGGAATTGAAAACGTCGTCAATGTGGCGGGCGGTTGTGAAGCGTGGAAAGGGGCGAATCTTCCGTTTGAAGCAGACGCGAAAGCATCACGGTCATTGGAACGGCAGGTTCGCTTTGCCGCCGGACTGTTGGTTTTGACCGGAATTTTGTTGAGCGTTTTCGTTCAGCCGTATTTTGTTTGGCTGGCGGGATTCGTTGGCGCGGGTTTGGCTTTCGCGTCCGTTACGGACACCTGCGCGATGGGAATGATTTTGCTCAAAATGCCCTGGAACAAAGGCGCGGCGGTTGACACGCAGGCAAGTTAAGAGGAGTTTTAAGTTATGAAATTCAAACAATTTTATTATGTTTGAGAAGAAAAAAAGAATGAACGAAATACGCTTGTAAATTCGACGTTTTTTTGTGAAAAATAAAAGCTAAATGTTACCGCGAACTTTCGGCGTGTCGTTTTTGAAAATATACGCCAGAGATTTATAAACCAACTTCGCACAGAGAAAAGCGGGCGCGTCGGAGTTAGCGGTTTTGGCAAATTCGACCAAATCCATTCCGACGACGCGGCGTTTTTCGGCGAGTTTTCTGATTAGAGTTAAAACTTCATACCAGCCGAGTCCGCCGGGTTCGGGCGTTCCGGTCGTCGGAACTAACGACGGGTCGAGTCCGTCAATATCAATCGTCAGATAGACGTTATCGGTCAAATTTTCAATCGCCGAATCAATCCAGTCAGTTCGCCCGACAATATCCCGCGCCCAATAAATCTTCGTCGGAATCTCGCTCAAAATCAGGGCTTCTTCCGACGACAGCGACCGAATGCCAACCTGCACGGCGGGAATTTTCAAATCCTTGACCGACCGCGCCATAATCGAAGCGTGCG
>JAJAYR010000101.1 GCA_026786155.1 Pyrinomonadaceae bacterium | reverse complement strand
GATGCGAGATTATCCAAGAAGTCCTGTTTGAAGTCAAACGCTACTCAAAGGTGAATGTCTTTGAGATTCTAAGATGCTGACAAGATACGAGTTATCACGTTTTGTCCCGTGCAGAACTATTTTTTAGCAGCATATTTCAGAGTTTTGCCGGAGATGTTGACGAGATAAACCAAAAAACCTAAGAAGGCTTGAACTTTGGTCGGCGCGGATTCCCAACGCGCGATAAACTGCCGCTGGAGATTTAACGGATGGCGGCGATTGCGAAACAAAACGCGCAAAATTTCCTTCGGCGGCAAATGATGCAGCGGTTTCGGGTGAGTATTCGGCTCGCACCAGACGTAAGAGTTTGGTTCGACGAGCAGTTTCCAGCCCATTTTTCTCATACGAACAATGTATTGAATGTCGCCCCAGCCGTGCGGAAACTTTTTTTCGTCCATCAACCCGCCTTCACGAATCGCCTGCGCCGGAAACAAAACGCAATTTCCCGCCATTCCTTCGACCTCAAACGCCTGTTTCGGAAAATCGAACGCGGTCGAATTTTCCGACTGCTGCCAGCCGCCCTTGAGAGTTTTCCATTCAAAACCGATTTGAAAAACCCGGTGCGGTTCGTTCCAAAGCAGCAGCAGTGCGCCGACAATCGAACGCGGGTGCGCTTCGGCGGTTTGCACGAGACGCTGTAAAAACTGTTCGTGAAAAACCGCGTCGTCGTTCATCGTAACGATATAATCGGGATTCTGAGCGAGCGCGGCGGTGATTCCGCGATTCGTTCCGGCAGCGTAATGCAGCGTTCCGTCGCCTTTGACGATTTGAACTTCGGGAAAATCCTTTGCAATCGCCGCGCTCGTGCCGTCGGTCGAACCGTCATCAACCACGATCACGTGAACTTCTAAATTATCGGCGTTAATGCGCTGCAAACTCCGCAGAGCTTGTAAAGTCGTGTCGCGGCGATTATAAACCGGAATTACAATCTCGATTTTTTGCAGCGTCCGGCTCATTATTTACCCGCAATCTTGGAAAATTCTTTATCTTTGGTGGCTTGTCGGCGAACTTGTTCTTCAATCCATTGATAGGTCGTTTTCAATCCGTCTTCGAGCGAGATTTCCGGCTCCCATTTGAGAACTTCGCGCAGTTTGTCGTTGTCGGAATTTCTGCCGCGCACACCCTGCGGACCGTCTATGTGTTTTTTCGTGATTTTAAAGTCGGCGATTTCGGCGATGATGTCGGCTAATTGATTGATCGTTACCATCCGGTCTTGACCGAGATTTAAAGGCTCTGAAAAATCCGAGCGCATCAGGCGATAAAGTCCTTCGACGCAATCGTTGATGTAGCAAAACGAGCGCGTCTGTTCGCCGTCGCCCCAAATTTCGATTTCCGTTTTGCCGTTTAATTTCGCTTCGGCGATTTTGCGGCACATTGCCGCCGGTGCTTTTTCGCGTCCGCCTTCCCACGTTCCCTTCTCGCCGAAAATGTTGTGAAAGCGCACCGTGCGCGTTTCGATTCCGTAATCGTTGCGATAGTGCATACAGAGAATTTCCGAAACGAGTTTTTCCCAACCGTAGGCATCCTGCGGCTGCGCCGGATAAGCGTCTGCTTCTTTTAAGGGTTTGGCATCCGCGCTCTCCTGCAAGTATTCGGGATAGATGCAAGCCGAACTCGTGTAAAGATAACGCTTGACATCGTTGGTTTTCGCCGCTTCGAGCGTGTGCAGATTGATGAGCGAATTGTTATAAAGAATCTGCGCGTGATGGTTCGAGATAAATCCCATTCCGCCCATATCGGCGGCGAGCGCGAAAACTTCTTCAACGCCGCGCGTCGCTTGCAGACAATTATCCCAGCGGCGCAAATCCAGAATCTCGAATTCGTCGGCATCGGTCGCGGCGAATTCGGGATATTTGATGTCCGCGCCGCGCACCCAATAACCTTTTTCCTTTAAATATGTCACCAGATGGCTGCCGATAAAACCGCCCGCGCCCGTTACTAAAACTTTCGTTTGATTTTCCATAAGTCGGTAAAAATTTAATTTCGGCAAACGATTTTCCGTTTGCCGAAAGATTTATTTCAGTTTTTTAGTGGTATTTTTTTGGTTTTATTCGTCGTC
Source organism: Pyrinomonadaceae bacterium (assembly GCA_026786155.1). Classification (GTDB taxonomy): domain Bacteria; phylum Acidobacteriota; class Blastocatellia; order Pyrinomonadales; family Pyrinomonadaceae. Next base: position 15,864 of record JAJAYR010000101.1, on the reverse strand, counting down.
GCTGCGATAACTGTCGCGGTGATAATAGCTTTGATAATAATAGTAATTATCCTGCGAACGCAGATTGACGTTGTTGAGAACGACTCCGAAAATTTTCGCGCCGATGTCCATCAAAAGTTGTTTTGAACGGCGAACGACCTGCCGCGAACTTCTGCCGGAATTGACGACCAAAATCACGCCGTCCACCATCGAAGCGATTAACACGCCGTCGGTGAACGAAGCAATCGGCGGCGAGTCAACGACGACGTGCGTAAATTTATTTTGCAGTTTTTTTAATAACTGCGACATCTGTTCCGAACCGATCAGTTCCGCCGGATTCGGCGGAATCGGTCCCGATGTCAGCAGATGCAGACTGGCTTCTTCATTATAACTGACGGCATCTTCAATATTCCGGTCTTCCAATTGACTCGACAGAAGCGTACTTAAACCTTCCGCGTTGCTGATGTTAAAAATCGAATGCAGCCGCGGGCGGCGCATATCGGCATCAATAATCAAAACTTTCGCGCCCGTCTGCGCCAGACTGATGGCGGTGTTGATGGCGGTCGTCGTTTTCCCTTCCGACGGCAGACTCGACGTTATCAATAGCGATTTCGGAGCGTGTCCGGCGGTCGAAAGCAGGATCGAAGTTCGCAATTGCCGGTAGGCTTCCGCCAGCGAAGACCGCGAATCGTTGTGAATCAGCAACTCCGAGGTCGGATTCGCCACCGTCGCCGTTTCGCCGCCTTCTTCGCCGGAGCCGACGAGCAGCAATTTTCGTTTCGGTATCGAATCAATACGCGGAATCGCGGCGAGTGCCGGAAGTCCGAGCAGACTTTCGATTTCTTCGGTCGTCCGAATCGTGTCGTCGAGATATTCGAGAAACAAAGCCAAGCCCATTCCGAACAAAGTTGACAGAAACAACGCGCCTAAAACGGTCGTCAAGCGTCTGGGCGAAACGGGAATATCGGACGGGATCGCTATTTCGGCGACCGCGATGTTGTTGCCCGTTCCCGCCGCTACCACATCGTTTCCGCGCTGATTATCGAGCAGCCCTTTTAAAAATCCCTTTTTCGTTTCGATGTCCTGCTTGAGCAGACTCAAGGATACGCCCGATTGATTTTGCCCCTGCGCTTCGTTGTATTGCTGATTAAAGGAGGCGCGAATTTTGTCTTCCCGGGCTTTCGCCGAAAGATATTTGGTGCGTAAATTATTCAGCAAATCGGAAATGTTGCGTTTGCGATACTTCGCCAAATCTTCCTGATTGGTGGCAATCGCTTTTTTTAACGCGGTTTCAAGAGCTTTGATTTGCGTGTCAACCTCGACGACTTCCTGAGCAATCGGCTGGTATTCTTCCAAAAGACGATTTCTGACGGCGTTCAAATCGGCAATTTTCTTTTCCGTGTCGTTTCTCAAATCACGAATGCTGTTTTCCCGTTCGGTCGTGTAACGCCCGGCAAGTTCTTCGGCACGCGAATTCAAACTTTCCGGCGAACCGTTGACCGATTCATATTCAGCCTGGGCGTTTTTCCGGTCATTTTCCGCGTCGAGCAGTTGTTTATTTAGAATATCGAGACCGCTCAGCACGATTGTCTGGTTTTCACCGCTGTTTAAAATTCCGGATTCTTTCGTCAAATTTACGAGTTTCTGTTCGCTGCTGTTTATTTCCGATTGTAATTGAGCGATTCGCTTTTGCAGAAAATCGTTGGTTTTGCCGCTCGTGCCGCTGCGTTTTTCCTGATTGGCTTTGGCGAAAACTTCGCCGATGCCGTTGACGACAAAAGCGGCGAATTCCGGGTCGGTGTGGCGAAACCAAATTTCTATCAGCCGCGTATCCTTAAAAGAAGCCCGCGACTCTCTGACCGGCTCGACGCTCAAAGTTTTTTTGATAATGTCAACATACGGGGCTAACCGGACGGCTTCGGCGATTTCTTCGGAAGTCGCCAGCGAAGGGTTCGCCGACACTGAAACTTCGTCAACGCCCCGGTCCGACTTTTTAGTCGTCTCGCTGGCAAGCCCGACGGCTTTCAGCATCGAACGCCAGGTCGAAGCCGATTCGTTGGCTTTTAATTTCTGAAATTCCTTGTTACTGTCCAGACTGAGTTCTTTGATGACGCGGCGCAGCAGGCTTTCACTCGATAAAAGCTGCAGTTGCGTATTGAAATAAGACGGGTCTTGATTCATCGCCGACGAACGCCGGTCGCCGCTGGTTATCAAATCCGGGTTGGCTTGCTCCAAATCAACCTGCACGACCGCCCGCGATTGGAAGATATCCGGCTTGCGAGCCATATAAATCGCCGCCAGCGTCGTCATCAAAACCGCGATGCCGACGACCAGCCAGAACCGTTTGCGGATTATTCGCCAGTAAGTTATCAACTGAAATCCGCCGTCCTGTGCGCCGATGTCCCGATACGCGCCGTAACTTCCGTTGAAAGTCGGATTCTGCGGCTCGAACGGACGCTCAATCTCGACCGGCTCGATTTTTCTTTGAGTAATTTCTCTCTTTTCTTTCATATAACAAAATTAATAACCGCGAATAAGCGTCGGAAGTCCGCCGGTAAATATCTTAATCAAACCGTTGCGGGCTGATTTTAAGCTGTCTTTCGGAACATTAACGATGTCGTTCGCCTGCAAAACCGGATCGGCGATTTTCTGGTCTCGAATATCTTTCAGATCATAAACCGTTTCGGTTTTTAACGCGCTGTTGGCATCTTGTCTCTGAATCGTAACTTTACTCGTTTTAGCTTCCGGCGCGAGTCCGCCGCCGATGGCAATCGCCTGCGTTAAAGTTACCGGCTCTTTCAATGATATTTTCGCCGGTTTGATGACGTTGCCGACGACGTAGGCTTCTTCGGCTTCCAGTATGGAAACAATATCGCCCGGCTGCATCCAGGGATTATCTTTGCCCGTTACGACATCGCTGACTTTGTAGGCGAGAAAAACGACCTCATCGTCCTCACTTGCCGAACCGTCTTTTTCAGCGCAGCCGGAAACATTACCGACCCGCGCGACCTGAATTTTCGCGCCCGCTTTTTCGACTTTCGGACCACCGGCAAAAGCCAATAATTCCAGAAGGCGAATGCGGCGATTCAGATAAAAACTGCCCGGCTTTTCGACCGCTCCGATGACGGCGAACGGCTGTGAACGCTGCTCGACGGCGCGAACCGAGACGAACGGGTTGCGAAGATAGAATTTATAAAGCGTTCCGATGGTTTCGGCTAATTCTCTTTCGGTTTTGCAGACGACGCTGATCGGTCGGTCAATGCGCGGCATCAAAATCGTTCCGTCGGGACTGACATTGACGACTTGCGAAAGGTCGTCGTGACGGAAAACCCTGACTTCCAGCGTGTCTTGATAACCGATGCGATACTTTTCGTTCCGGCGTTTGGGAGCAGCTTGATTGTCCGCAATATCGTCGCCGGGATTCGGCAGAGTTCGCTCCGGTTGAGTTTCGGTCGGCTTAGTTTCGGTCGGCTGTGGATTACTTTTTTCCTGCCCGAAAATGTCGGCAGTCCAAAAGCCGTTCAGACACACGACGGCACAAAAGACCGCTGAAAAAATTTTCGCTTGCATAATTTATTACTCCAAATTTGTTTCTGTCAAAGGGAAAGAATATCAGCCTTTGATTCTTATTTCACGGGAAAAGTTTATTTTTTTCTGCGATTTCATTCTAACAGAATAATTTGGAAAGAAGCATTCTAGCAAATTAAGGATTAAAGTTGTAGTTGAAAGACTTTCAAATTTTCGACTTTTAACAAATTCGCCGATTTAGGATAAAATTCGATTCTCAAAATAATTTATGCAAAACGCCACACCGATGCTTCGGCAATATCTCGAAATTAAAAGACAATATCCGGGAACGCTGCTTTTTTTCCGGCTCGGAGATTTCTATGAACTCTTCAACGACGATGCCGTCGTCGGCGCCCGCGAACTCGATATTACGCTGACGGCGCGGCACAAAGATTCGGCGAATCCGGTTCCGATGTGCGGTGTGCCACATCACGCCGCCGCCGGATATATTTCCAAACTCGTCAAAAAAGGCTATCGCGTGGCGATTTGCGAACAGGCGGAAGCGGCGGGAAAAGACATTAAACTCGTCCGCCGCGAAGTCGTCCGCGTTATCACGCCCGGCACGGCGGTTGATTCACAACTCGTCGAATCCAAAGAATCCGTTTATCTGGCGGCGGTCTGCGGCGCGGGCGAGAAATTCGGCATCGCCTTTCTGGAACTTTCGACCGGCGAATTTTGCGCGACCGAATTGAGCGGCGCGGATGCCTGGACGCGCACCTGCAGCGATCTCGAAAGTTACGCACCGCGTGAAATTCTGTTTCCCGAATCGCTGCGAAAATTAATCGAAAACACTTTCGGAACGAATCAGCAAAATCTTTCAAATCTGAGCAACGTCGTTTCCATCGCGCCGCCGAATAACAATAAATTTTCGGCGACCTTGACCGCTTTAGACGATTGGCTTTTTCAAACGGAAGACTGCGAAAATCTGCTCAAGAAACAACTTAACGTCAAAGATTTGAGCGGTTTCGGTTTGGACTGCAAATCGGAAGCGTGTCGTTCCGCCGGGGCAGTTTTGCGTTACGCGCAGGAAACACAAAGGGCTTCCGCCGCACATATTTCCGACATCAGCTATTTTGAATCGCAGGATTTTATGGTTTTGGACGCGGTAACGCTCAAAAATCTCGAAATCGTCGAATCGCGCAACGAAAAAAACAAACACACCCTTTTCAACGTCATTGACCAAACCGTTACCGGAATGGGCGCGAGACTTTTGCGTTCGTGGCTGCTCCGTCCTTCCATCAAAAGAAGCGAGATTCAAACGCGCCTTGCCGCCGTCGCCGAACTCACTCAAACAATTTTGCGCGACAAAATCCGTTTCCTATTAAAAGAAGTCGCCGATTTGGAAAGATTAGTCGGCAGATTAAATCTCGGCACGGCTTCCGCCAGAGATTTGCTCGCGCTCAACCGTTCCCTTTCCAAAACACCAGCTATCAATAGTTCGTTATCAGACGCGCAGAGTTTATTATTGCAAGTTTTGGCGGAAAATATATTTGAATTGCCCGATTTAAGAAACTTAATTCAAACTTCAATCGCCGACGAACCGCCGATGAATATCGTTGACGGCGGCACGATTCGGCAGGGTTTTAATGTCGAGTTAGACGAGTTGAGAAACGTCTCGACTTCTGCTAAACAAACGATTGCCGGATTTGAGGAACGCGAAAAACAGCGCACCGGGATTCACAATCTAAAGATAAAATTCACCGGCGTTTTCGGCTACTTTATCGAAATTTCCAAAGGCAATTTGTCGCGCGTTCCGTCCGATTATGAACGCCGCCAGACTTTGACGACTGCCGAAAGATTTACCACGCCGGAATTGAAGGAATGGGAGACGAAAGTTCTCGGCGCGGAAGAAAAAATTAAGGAACTCGAAGCGGAAGTTTTTCGAGAAATCCGTCTCGAAGTTCAGAAGGAGACGAAAAATCTTCAGTCAACCGCCCGCGCACTGGCGACTTTGGACACGCTGGCGAGTTTGGCGGAAGTTGCGGCGCGGCGAAATTACGTCGCGCCGGTGCTGCACGACGGCGACGAAATCGAAATCAAAGCGGGCAGACACGCCATCGTCGAAACTTTCAATCCCGACAGTTTCGTTCCGAACGATTTGCTTTTGAATAATTCGACCGACCGGCTTTTGATAATCACCGGACCGAATATGGGCGGCAAATCCACGATTCTGCGGCAGATCGCGCTGATTCAAATTCTCGCGCAAATCGGTTCGTTCGTTCCGGCGACAGCGGCGCGTTTGCCGATTATTGACCGCGTTTGGACGCGCGTCGGCGCGTCGGACGATTTGGCTTCGGGACGCTCGACGTTTATGGTCGAGATGACCGAAACCGCCGCGATTCTGCACAATTCTACGCCGCGCAGTTTGATTTTATTGGACGAAATCGGGCGCGGGACTTCGACTTTCGACGGACTTTCCATCGCCTGGGCAGTCGCCGAATATCTGCATAATTCGCCGGAACATTCGGCGAAAACACTGTTTGCGACGCATTATCACGAGTTGACCGAACTCGCTGAAAATTTGCCGGGCGCGAAAAATTATCAGGTTCTGGCAACCGAAAAAGACGGCGCAATCGTTTTTCTGCATAAACTAAAACGCGGCAAGGCATCGAAATCCTACGGCATCGCGGTCGCGCAACTCGCCGGATTGCCCGCCCAGACGATTGCGCGGGCGAAAACGGTTTTGGCGAAACTCGAACAATACGAACTGGCGGTTTTCAGCGAAGCCAAACAAAATTCCGAAGGGTTGGAAACCGCCGTCGGACGCGCTTCGTCCGGCAAAGCCGCCGCGCAGTTTTCGCTTTTCGCCATCACCAACGAAAATGTAGTTGACGAATTACGCAGTTTGGACATCAATTCATTTTCCGAGAAAGCGGCGAAGGAATTTTTGGAAGAATTACAGAAACGGATAATCTAGTGCTGTGTTACCGAAGTTTTTAGAAAACGGGCAATAGTTTTGAGTTCAAACTTTAGTTTGCCACGCCCGCGAAGCGCGGCGTGAAGCCGCCTCAAGGCGGAACTCAGAACTTAAAAGAAACGTCGTTGAATCTAAATTTTCTGCTTGTAATTGTTCCGGTAAAAATTGCAACCCTTTAAGTTTTACTTTAACCGTCGGCAAACCGACACTTTATCAATCGCTTTAACTTTTTATCACTTTTGCTTTGTATATTTATGCTCGAAAAACTGCTTGCGCTACCGATAGAACAAAAAATCGGACAGCTTTTTCTGATCGGACTTCCCGATGTTTCACTAAACGCCGACACGAAGGAATTTCTGCGCGACATCGCGCCCGGCGGCGTGTGTCTGTTCGCCCGCAACATCCGCGAAGCCGACCAAACCAGAAAACTGCTCGACGATATTCGGGAAATTTTGCCCGTCGAACCGATTTTAAGTCTTGATCAGGAAGGCGGTTTGGTTGACCGTCTGCGCCGCATCATCGCGCCGATGCCCGCGCCGAGTTCTTTGAAAACCCTCGAAGAAGTGAGAGTTCTCGCCGAATTGACGGCGGAAACAGTGCGAATTCTCGGTTTTAATATGAATTTCGCGCCGGTCGTTGATGTCGTTGACGAAGCCCGGCACAAATCTTTTAACGGACTTTATTCACGCGCTTTCGGAAATTCAAAAGCCGAAGTCGTCGAATACGCGACCGAGTATTTGGAAAATTTACAGGCGAAAGGCTGTCTCGGCTGCCTGAAACATTTTCCCGGTTTGGGCGCGAGCGTGGTTGATTCGCACGAAGAACTGCCGATTGTTTATCTAACGCGCGAGGAATTTTTCGAGACGGATTTGCTGCCCTATCGCCGTCTGATTCCGACTGGCGAAGTTCACGCGATAATGATCGCCCACGCCGGCTTTCCGCGCTTCGACTTGCAGGAAACCGACGAGAATGGCAAACTTTTACCGTCTTCGCTAAGTTTCAATATCGTTACCAAACTACTTCGTGAAGAATTGAAATTTGAAGGTTTGATAATCACCGATGATTTGGAAATGGGCGCGATTGTCAAAAACTACGGCATCGGCGAAGCGTGCAAACGGGCGATTACGGCGGGCGTTGATATGCTGGCGATTTGCGCGAGTCCCGAAGCCATCGTCGAAGGTTTCAAAGCCGTTTCGGAAGCCGTCAAAAACGGCGAAATTGCCGAAACCCGAATTGACGAATCTTTGCAGAAAATCGCGCAGGTAAAATCTTTGATGAACGAACCTTTGCCGTTCGACGCGGCGCGTCTGCAAACTCTCTCGGACGAAACGGTCAATCTCAGCAACAAATCAATTTCAGCTACGGAGGATAAATAATTTTGTCTAAAGCATTTATATTTCTATTGAGTTTTATCTTTATTTTTTCAATCGCCTGCCGCACCCGCAACAATGAATACGTTACCATTGCCCTGCCCGAAACATTCTCGACGTTTAACACGCTGACTTCCGACAAATCCGATGCCGCCGCCGAACGGGTTCGCAATCTGATGTTCAATTCGCTCGTGAAAAAAAACGAAAAATTTGAATACGTCGGCGAATTAGCCAAAGAAATCAAGCCTTCGGAAGACGGCAAAGTCATCACGTTCGTTTTACAAGACGGCGTAAAATTTCACAACGGCAAAGAATTCACATCCGCCGATGTCAAATATACATTCGACGAACTTTTTAAAAGCAACGGTTTCAAGGCGGGCGCGTTCGCCGATACGGTCGAAGGCAAAAGAGTTCCGCACATCGAATCAATCACGACACCCGACGCGAAAACCGTCGTTTTTACGCTGAGCCGCGCTTCCTTGCAAAATCAGCTTTTATCAAACCTCGTCGCCATCCCGATTATCGCCGAAGGCACGGTGGCAAGTCAGGCGACGCAGCCCATCGGTTCGGGCGCGTATAAATTCGTCAGCTTCGACCAGTCGCAAAACATCGTCGAACTGGCGGCGAATCCTGATTATTTCGGCGGCGCACCGAAAGTGCAAAAACTTCGCATCAAAACCGTAACCGATGCCAATTCGATGCAAGCCGAACTGCAAAGCGGCGGCGTTGACCTCGCGCCATTGCCGACCAACCTTTCGCCCGACACGATAAAATCGCTGGGCAACATTCCGAGTTTGAAAGTCGAACAATTTAACGGCTCGAACATTCAATATCTGCAATTCAACACCGAATCCGCGCCGCTCAACAACGTCAAACTGCGACAGGCGATTGCTTACGCGATTGACCGCGAAAAAATTATCAACGAACTGCTTTCCGGTCAGGCGACGATTGCATATTCAATCTTGCCGGTCGAATCCTGGGCATACAACACCGGAACGAAATACAGTTTCGACAAAGACAAGGCAAAACAACTTCTTCAAGAATCAGGTTATAAAGGCGAAACGATTAAATTTAAATTAGCCGCCGGAAACGCTGCGTTCAGTCAGTATTCGCAGGTTATTCAAAACTCGCTGAAAGATTTGGGCATCAACGTCGAAATCGAAACGGTCGAGCCGAACGTGATGCGCCAGCAAATCGCGCAGGGACAATTTCAGATGAACACGGGAATTTGGGTCGGCGGCAATCAAGACCCGATTTTTCTGCACGATTTATTTACGACGCAAAAAATTCCGAGCGAAAAAACCAAAGTCGCCTGCTGTAACCGCAGTCGTTACAGCAATCCCGAAGTTGATAAACTCGTCAACGAAGCGTTTAATTCGACCAACCGCGAACAGGCGAAGGAATTATATTTCAAGGCACAGGACATTATCAGCCGCGAAGTTCCGATGTTTCCCCTGTGGTATCCGGCGAATATGGTCGTGGCGAACAAACGCATCGGCAACATCAAAATCAGTCCGAGCGGCGATTGGAGTTTTATCAAAGACATCACCGCCGACGCGAAATAATTTTTTTGGGACTTGACAAAATTTTCTCAATTCGTAGAATTATCATTTGCAAGCGGGAGTAGCTCAGTGGTAGAGCGCGACCTTGCCAAGGTCGAAGTCGCGAGTTCAAATCTCGTCTCCCGCTCCAACATTTGATAGGGATGAGGGCTGAAGGATGAGAGATGAAAGAAACTTATGTTCATCCCTCATCCTTCAGCCCTCATCCCTTAGTTCGGCGGCGTAGCCAAGTGGTAAGGCAGAGCTCTGCAAAAGCTTTATTCATCAGTTCGATTCTGATCGCCGCCTCCAACAATTTTCTTCACACAAATTTCTCTTTCGCTTTCCGATTCAAACGATTATTATAGTTCTCAGGACGTTTTCCGTCCGCCATTTTCAACCGACCGAATCTTTCCCGCTTTTTCATTTCAGATGAACATTTTACTTTTCTCTTTTGAAAGCCTTTTGGGTTTGCCCGAAATTGTCGCCTACCTGTTTATTTTCATCGTCGGCGCGTGCGTCGGCAGTTTTCTGAACGTCGTTATTTATCGCGTCCCGAACGAACAATCAATCGTTTTTCCGAATTCCGCCTGTCCGAATTGTAAAAGCGCGATTAAGCCTTACGACAATTTGCCGCTTTTGAGTTGGCTGATGCTGCGCGGAAAATGCCGCAACTGCAAAAACCGTATTTCGGCGCGTTATCCGGCGGTCGAGCTTTTGACGGCTCTGCTTTTCGTTGTGGTTTATTGGCAAATCGGTTTTGATTGGTTTTTGCCGGTCGGTTTGATTTTTGTCGCGGCGATGGTCGCGCTGATTTTTATTGACGCGGAGAATATGATTTTGCCTGACGTCATCAACTATCCGCTGCTTGTTTTCGCCTTACTCGTTCGCATCGTTTTTCCGCTTTTCGTCAGTGCCGAATACTTTACCGACATCAATATCGCTCCGCTGACATATTTGCAAGGTTATCCGGTGTGGCTCGTTTCCCTGCTCGGCGCGATTTTCGGCGGTCTGGTCGGCGGCGGTTCTTTGTGGTTGGTCGGCGAACTTTGGAAGCGGCTGCGCGGCGTGGACGCGATGGGTTTGGGCGATGTCAAAATGATGTTCGCCGTCGGCGCACTTTTGGGCTGGCGTTTAACTCTGCTTTCGATTTTTCTCGGCGCGTTCTCCGGCGCGGTCATCGGCATTTTTCTGATTTCGCGGCAGAAAGATAAAGATATGCAGACGCAGATTCCGTTCGGGATTTTTCTCGGCATCGGTTCGATTATCGCGCTGCTGTTCGGCGAACCGCTCGTCAGATGGTATTTACAGATGTTTGCCGCTTAATGAAAAGTTAAAAACTTCAGCCGACTTTCACAATTGTTTCCAGACAAGTTGCCGAACAATAAAACACGTCCGAACGCAGTTTCAGAGCCTTGTTTTGCGGAATCCAGGTTCCGCATTTCGCGCAATTGACTAACGCGATATTTTGCTCTTCTTCCCGCATTTCAATCTGTTTTTCGTCCGTTTTATTCATCTGGCGCATCTTCCGAAACATTCGGAAAACGTATAACGCCATCTGAATTTGCTTGCGGTAGCGGCTGACGATAAATATCACCAGCACAGCAATTAGAGCTAAAATAATCAACCACTTCATTTAGTTTTGCGGAGTGCTTTTGACGTTAGCGATTTGCGATTCGAGCTGCGCCAGATATTGATTGTCGGCATTCGCTTCCTTTAAGCGGGCGACGTATTTCTCGGCTTCGGAGACTTTGTTTTGCGCCAGCAGCGTCTGCGCGATCACCTGTAAAGTCTTTTCGTGTTTCGGATTGCTTTGCAGAGATTTTTGAAATTCCGCGATGGCTTTCTCGTATTCCGGCGGAACGGTTAAAAAATATGTCAATCCTAAATCGGTTCGGACATCAACGTCGTTCGGCTTTTGTTCCAGAGCCTTTTGATAAAATTCACGCGCTTTTTCAAACTGCGCGTTGTCTTTTTTGAAATATCCGATGTCGAAATAGATATTTCCCAAAGTTACGACGACATCATAATCCTTCGGATTATTTTCAAAAGCGCGATTCAAAAGCCGACTGACTTCGGCGAGCAAATCCGCGTTCTGTTTCATCGCCGCGTAGCGATAGAGCGCGAGTCCGAGATTTTTCTGAAACGCCGCGGCACTCGGATTTTTGTCGGCTTCGGCGATTCGGTCGCGCACTTCCTCATCGCTTAACGATAAACCCGATTCATCCTGTTTCGCTTCGGTTTGCGCGGCGGTCAATCGCCCGTTTTCGGCGCGAAGTTGATTCATCTCATTGCGGTTCAGCGCGTTTGCCATTAAAAAACCGCCCGCGAAACTGATGACGACCGCGACGATTGAGAGCCAAAATACTTTTCCTTTCATTAGCTAAAAGTTTAGCAAACCGCGTTTAAAAAAGCGATGAGCATTGATTTTCACGGAAATCAATGCTCATCAAATCTTTGGCGTTCGGAGTTTATTTTTTCTGCTTATTGTCCGGCGCAATATACGGCAAATCTTCGGCGCGGCGGCGCGGTTCCGGGTCTTCGGCGCGGCGGCGCGGCACGACGGCGTTTCCGCGTCGGTCAACGCTGCCGGTCGGCAAACCTTTGCCGTGAACGGCTTCGACCAGAATGCGCGTAATCTCTTGTGAGAGCGTCCGATGTTCCGCCGCCGCCCGTCGGCGCAGCGATTCTTTCAATTCGTTCGGAACGTAAGCCCCGATAAAAACACCTTTGCGGTTGACCATAAAAAATTTGTATTCTCCTTCGATTCGATAGTAGTTGGGAAATAAAAAAATGCGCCTTGCCAAACGAAACAAGCCTGTAAGCCGAATTTTGTGTTCACTCTAAAAAAAGCGAACGGCAATCATTCATCTAGGCGATTCGTTACCGAATCGCTCAAGCGACCTACCCGAAAACGCCGCCCGAATTGCTTCAGACTAGGCAGGCGGGCAACCCGCGAAAGCGTTTTTCTATTTGGTCTTGCACCGCGAGGAGTTTACCCAGCCGCATTTGTTACCAAACGCGCTGGTGCGCTCTTACTTTAAGTTCTTGCGAACCGCACCGTTTCACCCATCACCGACTCCGAAATAGTTTTGAAATCCGCAATCGGAAATCCAAAATCCAAAATCGAAATGGCTGGTCTGTTCTCTGTTGCACTTGTCGTCATCCGATTCGTTGCCAAACCCAATGCCCGGACGTTATCCGGCTCGCTGCCCTTCGGTGTTCGGACTTTCCTCTTAGATTTTTCAATCAAAGCGATTGCCCGGCTTGCTTCGTTGGCAAGGCTCAAATATCTTAGCAAAAATTGTTCAACAAACGAAATCCGGTTTTGGCGTTATTGATTCGGTGAAGTTAATTCGTGATTTCGATGGTGTCTCCGGCTCGCAGAATCGGGTCGGGCTGTTTTCCGGCTTTGATTGAATCGAGGTCAAATTCAATCGGCGAAAGCATTCCGGCTTGATTTTTCCGCCGCACGACAACTTTTTTGACCGTTTGCTTTTTTAATCCGCCCGAAGCCAAAATCGCCTGCGTCAAAGTCAAACCCTGATGAAAATCTTTCTGACCGGCGGACGCGACGTTGCCGCCGATGTAGTAAAATTGCGGCGCGGAAGAATCTTCGACAAAATCTTGGTCGGATTTAAATTCGACAATATCGCCCGGAAAAATCAGCACGTCGTCGGATTTCGGGTCTTTCAAATCAATCGTTTCAGTTTCTTTATTCGCCCGTTTGACAACCGCGAGACGCGCCTTCGATTGGACGACGGCTTCGGCGCGAACGACGAACAGCGGCATCGCTTCACGCTGCAAGTATTTTTCGCCCGCCTTTTCAACCAAACCGAGAACGGTTATTTTATGGCTGGCGTGTTCGCGGACTTTCACGGAAATCTGCGGATTTTCGTAAAGTTTAACTTTTTCTTTCAGCAAATCTTCAATTTCTTCAGTCGTCAAACCGCCGACCGCGACCATTTCACCGGCTAACGGATAATCAATCGTGCCGTCGTTCAAAACCGTAAAATAAGTCGAATCTTTGGCGGGTGCGTTCTGCAAACTGACGAATAAAATGTCGCCGACGCCGATTTTATAAATTTCCGTCGGCGCAACGGCGGCATTGTTGGCGCGTTTGGCGACTTCTAAAGTTTTATTCGCAATCGAACGGCTTTCAAAATTATCGGCAATCGCCTGAGTTTGATTCGCCGTTTGACTGTTTTCGCTTTTGGTTTTCGTCTTCGGATTTTGCGAATAACCGAAATTAACCTTTTTCGGCGTTGGCTGCTGCGTCTGCGCCCAAACATTATGCGCCGCCAAACCGCACACCAGCGCGGGTAAAATGATTTTAGAAATTACGGTAATTTTCATAACTGTAAACCGGCATCAACTGATTTGACCATTGAATTGCTTAAAATTCTGGAAATTTATATTCGGAGAAAATAAAGATAAACCACTTTAGATTTTCGAGCAAGTTTTCCACCAATTAAAAGCATTATCGCCGTCTTTTCTATAAAAGGCTAAACGACTTGAAATTTTAGGATTTTTTTACTTTTTCGATTTATTTTTCGCCGGAAAAATTTCGTCGGGGAAAAGATGCGCCCATTTTTCGCGGTAGAATTCGGCGGCGGCAATTTCGACTTCATCGGCGGTGCGGCAGATTTCCAGTTTTTTGACGAGTTCGCGGGTTTCTTCCAAAGCGATTTTAGAAACGATTTGGCGGACGCGCGGCATCGAATGAACATTCATACTCAACTCGTTCGCGCCGAGACCGAGCAGAATCGGCACATAAACCGGCGAACCAGCCATTTCGCCGCAGACGACCGCCGGAATTTTTCGTCTTTCAGCCGCCTGCAAAACCATTTTCAGCGAACGCAAAACCGCCGGATGAAGTGTGCGAAACCATTCGGCGACCGCTTCGTTGTCGCGGTCAACCGCCAGCAGATACTGCACCAAATCGTTTGTGCCGAGACATAAAAACTCGACTTCCGCCGCGATTTCGTCAATCGTCAAAACCGCCGCCGGAACTTCAATCATCGCGCCCAAACGCGGATTGCCGAAAGTGATTTTTCTCCGTTTCAATTTATCCTTTTCGCTTTCGATAATTTTTTTAACGCGCCGAATCTCCGCGACATCGGAAACCATCGGCAGCACCAGGCTGATATTATTTTCCGTCGAGGCTTGCAGAATCGCGCGAATCTGCACGCGAAACTCTTTCGGGTGCGAAAAACTGAGCCGCCCGGCGCGAAGTCCGAGCGCGGGATTTTTTTCGCGTTCTTCAGTTCCGTCGGCGAGTTGTTCGACGCTCAAATCAAACGTCCGAATCCTGATTCCTTCTTTTCCGGCAAGTTTAGCGATTTTTCGATAGGCGGTGATTTGTTCGCTTTCCGTCGGAAAACCTTTAAATTGATTGAACAAAAACTCCGACCGATACAGCCCGATGCCCTGCGCCCCGAATCGCTTGGCTTCGGCGTAACCTTTCGGCAAATCGAGATTGGCGCGAATTTTTATTTCCTGCCCGTCGAGCGTCAAAAGTTTGCCTTTCGCCGTTTCGCCGCCCGCGATTTTATCTCGCTGAAATTCACCGGCGGCAATTTGGTATTTTTTTCTATTTTCTTCGACCGGATTGAGAATAATTTGCCCATCATAACCGTTCACGATAACTTCATCGCCGTTTTTCACGCGCCGCAAAATCCGTTTTACGCCGGTTACAGCGGGCAAATTCATTTCCCGCGCCAAGATGAAAGTGTGCGATGTCCAGCCGCCGTTTTCCGTGATGATGGCTAACGGCTGGCTTTCGGCGAGTTCGATTAAAGTCGAAGGCATCACTTCTTTGGCGACGATTATCGAGTTTTTTTCCAAACTCAAAGCCGCCTTCCCGCCGCCGCCGAGTGCCGTCAAAAGCCTTTCGGCGACATCTTCCAAATCAATGTAACGCTCGCGCAGATGTTCGTCGGAAATGGATTTATACTTGCCGATATAATCGTCGGTAACGATTTTGACCGCCCATTCCGCGTTGATTTTCAGTTCGCTGATATTCGTTTCGATTTTTGAATGCAGCGATTTATCTCCGAGAATCAAAAGGTGCGCGTCGAAGATATTCGCCTTCGTTGAGTCCGATTTATCGGTGCAGATTTTTTTTAATTGACGGGTTGCCAATCGTGCGGCGGCGCGAAAGCGGCGAATTTCGCGCTCGATTTTTGATGCTTCGAGATTTATTTTATAAAACTGTCGCTTGCGTCCGTGCAGGCAGATAATTTTCCCGACGGCGATGCCTCTCGAAACGGCGCGGGCATTCAGCCTGACTTCTTTTTTAGCCGTCGGCGAATGAGAATTCGGCTTTTTCGAGTTAAAAGCATTCATTTCATAAATATAAATAACTCGTAAAATTTGAAAGTATCAAGGCGAACAATTTTCTTTTCTAGATACGATTGAGAAAAACGATTCGGAATAGATGAGAGATGAGAGATGAAAGATGAGAGATTAAATCTATCAGTTATCATCT
>JAJAYR010000100.1 GCA_026786155.1 Pyrinomonadaceae bacterium | reverse complement strand
GTCTTTGCCCGTCGTGTCGAGAGCTTCGCGCAGACGGTCACCGTAGTTGTCTTCGACTTCCTTGATGTGCGATTCGTCGAGTTCAGCGACGACGAATTCGCGTTTTTTAATATCCAACGCTTTGAACAATTCCTTCTGCCACAAACACAGGCGTTTGATTTCCTTGTGCGCCAGCATTAAGGCTTCGAGCATTATTTTTTCTTCGACTTCGTTGGCTTGCGCCTCGACCATCACAATCGCTTCTTCCGTTCCCGCGACGATTAAATTCAACAGCGATTCGCGCCGTTCGTCATACGTCGGATTGATCAGATATTTGCCGTCAATCAGACCGATGCGAACCGCCGCAATCGGATTGACAAACGGAATATCCGACAAATAAAGAGCGCACGACGCGCCGGTGATGGCAATCACATCCGGGTCATTATCCGCGTCGGCGGAAATCACCGAACCGACGATTTGCGTTTCAAAACGATAGCCGTCAGGAAACAGCGGGCGCACCGGACGGTCAATCATTCGACAGGTCAAAACTTCCTTTTCGTTCGGACGACCTTCGCGGCGAAAATAATTTCCCGGAATGCGTCCGGCGGAATAGCTCGATTCACGGTATTCGACCGTCAAAGGGAAAAAATCCAATCCTTCCTTCGCGCTGCGTCCGCTGACCGCCGCAACCAGAATAATCGTTTCGCCGTATTGAATAACCACCGAACCGTCGGCTTGTTTGGCGACTTTGCCCGTCTCGACAATCAAATCCTTATCGCCCAATTTGATTGTTTCTCTTAAGTATTTTTTTTGTGACATATTTTCTTTATCCTCATACAATAAAAGACGGCAAAGCTATTCGTGAAAGCCCTGCCGCCTTTGAATTCAATGTGCGACCGTGTTCTCATTTGCCGACGGAATTTATTGCGCTGTCACGTTCAGCTACCGCCGACTAATTCTTCGAGAGAACCGTTATGTTTGATGACCCGAAGCAGTCAGTTTAGAGTAGAGAGTGAAGAGTGGAGAGTTTTAGTTCAACTTTTCTCTCTACTCTCCACTCTTCACTCTTATCTTCGTAATCCTAACTTCTTGATGATGTCGTGATATTGGTTAATATCCTGACGTTTGAGATAATCGAGCAATTTTCTGCGGCGCGAGACCATTTTAAGCAAGCCCTGCCGCGAATGATTATCTTTTTTGTGAACCTTGAAGTGTTCGGTTAATTCGTTAATTCTCTGCGTCAAAAGCGCGATTTGCACGTTTGACGAACCCGTATCGTTACCGTGTGTCCGGTAATCACCGACGATTGTTTCTTTTGTTTCTTTTGGTGTTGCCATAACTGTTAAAATGGTCTCTCCTATTGCTCGCAGAAATTTCGCTTTATAAAAAACGAAAACCGCGAAAATTTTAATAAATTAGACTGTCGCCAAGCGGCGCGGTTTTGATGTGATGACTTTGCCGATAAACTTTTCCAATACTTTATCACCGTTTTGCACGGTCAAAGTCAAACGCTTGTTCCCGTCAAACTTTAGAGAATCAATAAACGCTACCGTTTCGATTTTAATTTTGTGTGTTCCGGTTTCAGTTTCAATCAAAGCCGTCGAGTGATGATAAATTTCGCCGCTCAAAAGTTTGCCGGTCAAACACCAGATATTAGCGGCGGGCAGGAAATCAACTCTCTCTATCTCAAACTGAAACATACCAATTAATTTATCATTAAAAGATGATTTAAGCGACTCTCGATGCCTTTTACATCTTCTTCGGAAAGTTTATAACGATGAGCAAAACGTAGTAATTTCTCCGCCGCTTCAATTTCCATCGCTACTGAATTCGCGCCCGTCGCCCGACCTGTCCGATACTGTGCGGTGTGAATTAGCTCTTCAAAAACTTCTGCATTGCTCGGATTCGGTTTTAAGATAATTGTGGCGGCGTTCAGGGTTGCCGCTTCCGCCTGATGATAGCTTAAAAGTCTCCGCCCTTCTTCGCTTTGGTCAATCACGCCGCCGTTTCTTTCAAACGCGGCTTTGATTCGCGCAAAGCGTTCAGCGTTCATTTTCTCTTATCGAGAATTCTTCCATAAACTTCGTCGAGAAATTTCCCTTCTGAAAATTTTCGTCGTTCATAATCTTTAAGTGCAGCGGAATCGTCGTTTTGATTCCTTCGATGACCATCATTTCCAAAGCGCGTCGCATTCGCGCAATCGCCAAATCGCGCGTTCGGGCGTGAACGATAAGTTTGGCAATCATCGAATCATAATAAGGCGGCACGACGTAGCCCGGATAAATCGCCGTATCAACCCGCACGCCCGGACCGCCCGGATTGTTGAACGCCGTGATTTTTCCCGGCGACGGCGTAAATTTTACCGGGTCTTCGGCGTTAATGCGGCATTCGATGGAATGCCCGACAATCAAAACGTCTTTCTGCTCAAAGCCGAGTTCTTCGCCTTCGGCAATGCGAATTTGATTTCGCACGATGTCGGCGAGCGTAACCATTTCCGTGACCGGATGCTCGACCTGAATGCGCGTGTTCATTTCCATAAAGTAAAATGAACCGTCTTCGTCGAGCAAAAATTCAAAAGTCCCCGCGCTCGAATAACCGATTTCCTGACACGCTTTGACCGCCACCGCGCCCATTTTTTCGCGTTGCTCCGGCGTAATGGCGATTGACGGAGCTTCTTCCAGCAATTTCTGATGCCGCCTTTGAATCGAACATTCGCGCTCGCCCAGATGAACGACGTTGCCGTGTTCGTCCGCCAAAACCTGAATCTCGATGTGGCGCGGACGCTCGATATATCTTTCGATATAAACGCTGCCGTTTTTAAATGCCGCGAGTGCTTCGGTCTGCGCGAGTTCGAGATTATTTGCCAATTCGGATTCTTCGCGGACGATTCGCATTCCGCGCCCGCCGCCGCCCGCCGCCGCTTTGATAAATACGGGAAAGCCGATTTCTTTGGCTAATCTAATCGCTTCTTACGCCGTCT